>JAVEEO010000442.1 GCA_030840415.1 Pseudonocardiales bacterium
GAATGCGCACGAATCGAATTTGAAATGGGTGCAGGACTGAACCGAATGCCACAGCCACAATGGCCACGACGGTCACTTGCGCGATGTTGGCCTTCCCAACCGCTTGGAAAAGGTCGGCTACATCCGGATCATCAGTCACTGCGCCGCTGCCCGCCAAGAAACCTATCCAGCCAAGCAGCACCATGCTCGGCAACGCGCTGACAAAGCCGAAACGCTCCGACAGCGGCGGCAGCGGCGTGACGGTCATCGTCATGGCGACATCTAGGACTTCGGCTCATAAGGCACTAGATGCACGAGGCCTCCACACCGTTCACAGGGCGAGGCCGGGCAGATCACCATCGGCACGGCGTGCGACGGGCAACGGGGCAGCAGCCACTCCTCGAGCTGAGCCTGTTGCCACGTCTCACGGGCTGACTCGCCTTGGGGCAGCGGACAGCCTGGATCAGGGCACACGTAGTGATATCGGTCGTCCGTTGGACCGCCGGGCGCAAAACTATGATCGCCGTTCCCGACCATGACCGCTGTGTCCCCCTATCCG
This sequence comes from Pseudonocardiales bacterium, assembly GCA_030840415.1. Lineage (GTDB taxonomy): Bacteria > Actinomycetota > Actinomycetes > Mycobacteriales > Jatrophihabitantaceae > Jatrophihabitans_A. The sequence goes on from JAVEEO010000442.1 coordinate 539, forward strand.
GCGGACATGCTCCACTGTCCGCACGCGATCGTGGGCTCGCGGCCAGTATGCGCTTGCGCGCGCATCGAGGGAAGGCTCGTTCTGAGCATCGACTGTCGTCAGTCGTGCCCCTCGAGGACTGCGAGCGGTCGCCGCGGTTCAGCAGACGGCGTTGCTCGTGGCTGCCCTGATCCGGTAGACCTTGCGGGCACCGAAGGCCGGTGACCGGACCAGCGGCCCGTCCGGGGCGAGTGCTCCGGCCATCGTCGAGGCGTCCAGCCGCACCGCCGGGTTGTCTATGTCGGTGACCCCGTACTGCCGGGCGACGTCCAGGATCTCGGCGAGCGAGCCGGTGGGCAGCGCGACGGTGGCGACGCCGGTGGCCTGGTTGATCTCCCAGGACTCGCGGGTCATCAGCACCACCGGACGGCCCAGGCAGCCGGCCTCGGTGCGCAGCGGTCCGGCCAGCCCGGCGGCCGTGCGCCCGATGTCGTTGTTGTGCCGGATGGTGGCCCGGGAGTTGAACGCCACCGAGGTCAGCGGGTAGCCGATCAGCAGCACGCAGCAGAGCGCGGTCACCGCCGCGGGCAGCCGCAGCCGGCCGAGCTGCACCACCGCGAGCACCAGCAGGATCGGCACGCCGGTGATCATCACCTTGACGACGGCACCGCCCGCGGCGACCGCCGGGGTGAGAAGGGCGTCGAAGCCGAACACCAGCAGCAGGAACCCGACCGGGACCAGCCAGTCCGAGTCCAGCGCGGACCGCAGCCGGTCGACCGCCGCGCTCGCCGGCTCCGGCTGGGCGGCCGCCCCAACCGGATCGGCCGGCCCGAGCTCGTCCACCGACCCAAGGCCAGCGGCCGACCCAAGGCTTGCGGCCGGCCCGAGCGGTTCGGCAGGCAGGAACCGGCGCAGCGCCAGGCTGCCGATCAGCAGCAGCACCAGCACCGACGCGATCGGGCTCATCGCCTCGAACGCCGCCTGCAACTGCAGGTCGATCAGGTGCCCGCGGATCTCGAAGAACCCACCGAACAGCGCACCCACCGAGTGGTTCAGGTGTGGGGCGAACAGGTCCTCGTAGCGGGTGATGAAGGGAAAGGACGCCGCGGCCGGCGGTAACGGGGAGCCGAAGTGCGCGAAGTTGGTCAGTAGGTACGGCGCCGAGACCACCAGGTAACCGGCCAGCAGCAGTCCGGCCCGCAGCACCGCCCGGCCACACGCCCGCCATGCCAGCGCGGCGACGCCGAGCACCAGGCACAGCAGCATGCCTTCGCTGCGCGACATCGCCGCCAGGCCGGCGAAGGCACCGGCCACCAACCACAGCCAGGGTCGGCGGCGGGCGTAGCTCGCGGCAGCCATCGCGGGCAGTGCGAACGCCGCCAGGTAGATCGCGCTCTCGGCCTGCATGGCGTAGGCCGACACCGCCGGCTGCACCAGCGCGGCGGCGGCGACGACCGCCGGCACCCAGGGCACGCCGGTCAGCGACCGAGCCAGCAGGTAGCTGCCGGCAGCCATGCCGAGGATCAGCAGCACGTTGAGGGTCAGCACCGCGGGCAGTCCGTGCCCGCGGCCGAGTACCGCCGCCATCGAATAGGACGGCAGCGGCAGCCAGTAGTCGAAGGCGTAGTGGTGCAGCGGGGTGCCGGGCACCAGGAAGTGCCAGACGTAGTCGATGGTGGGCCCGCGACCGGCCGAGATGTTCTGCGCCACCCCGTAGGCGAACGCCGGGTCGGCGTGTCCGGGGTAGCGCGCGGTGTGCGCCACCCCGATCCGGTAACCGCTGACCAGCACGGCCAGCAGCACCGCGCCCAGGGCGGCAGTGGCTTCGACGCCGCGCGGGGTCAGCCGCAGCGGCCGCCGAATCGGCCCGGTGCCGCCACGGGCAGCGGCAGATCTCCCGGCCTCGACCGGCCGAGGGTCCACGGGCGGCCGGGGCGGCTGGGTAGCCGACCCGACCGTGGCCGGCTCGACCGACCCGGTGGCAGCAGTGCGATCGCCGCGGCCCGGAGCGTCGGCCGGCAGCACGTCAGGAGTGGGCGGGTACTACAGCCGGCCGTCTGCGACGGCCTCGGTGACCCACGGAATGACCTCGTCCAGCATCTCGTCCAGGCTGGTGGTGCACTCGAAGCCGAGCACCTCCCTGGCCTTGGTGACGTCCGGAACCCGCTTCTGCACGTCGTACTCGTAGGCCGGGTCGCAGACCAGGTTCAGCGGCACGTCGCCCTTGATCTTCTTCCAGATCACCGCGGCCAACTCGCGCACGCTGGTGCTCTCGGGGGTGGAGATGTTGAAGTCGTTGTTCAGCGCCGCGTCCTGCGACATGCACTCGACGATGCCCTTGGCCAGGTCGCCGCCGTAGGTGTAGTGCCGGATCTGGTTGCCCTCGCCCAGGATGTGCAGCGGGTCCTGGCCCTTGACGATCTTCTGCACCAGGTCCGGGACGACGTGGCTCATCGCCAGCTTGACGTTGCCCGAGGCGATCTCGACGTCGCCGAGCGCGCGACCCTCGCCGATGCCCACGCAGTTGAACGGCCGGATCACGGTATAGGGCAGCTGGTACTGGTCCCAGGCGGCCTTGGCGAAGTACTCCACGGCCAGCTTCTGGAAGCCGTAGGACGACAGCGGCGGCGGGATCTTGCGCTCGTCACCCTCCTTGGACGGCCAGTGCTCGGTGGACTCGAACACCATGGACGACGACAGGTAGGTGACCTTCTTGAGCCTGCCGTTCTGGTGGGCGGCGATCGCGGCGTCGCAGGACGAGGCCATGATCCGCTCGTTGGTGGCCAGCAGGTCGTAGGCGTAGGCGTGGAAGTAGGAGATACCACCGATCAGCGCCGCACCGGCGATGAAGTGGTCGCAGTCGGACAGCAGCTTGGTCATCAGCTCGACGTCGCGGGCGTCGCCCTCGACGAAGTGGTAGTCGGGGTGGTTGTCGTAGGACTTCACGACCGGCCCGTACTTGGAGTAGTTGTCGATGCCGACCACCGAGTACCCGCGGCCGAGCAGCTCCTCGACGACGTACCCGCCGATGAACCCGGCAGATCCGGACACCAGCACCTTCTGCTTATCTGAACTCATGATCGTGGGCTTTCCGTGCGTGATGTAGGTTG
>JAVEEO010000481.1 GCA_030840415.1 Pseudonocardiales bacterium
GCTGAGCTGCCACGACCCGAGCGCGGCCCCGGCCCGGCGCAGCGCCACCACCTCGGCATGCGCGGTCGGGTCCGCGCCGGACTGCCGCAGGTTGTGACCGGTCGCCAGCACCACCCCCTCGCCGGACAGCAGCACCGCGCCCACCGGAACCTCGCCCACGGCCAGGGCAGCGCCGGCCTCGGCCAGCGCCAGGCCCATCGCGTCGTGGATGCCGAGGGCAGGACCAGCCGGGCCGGCGGCCGGGCTCACCCCCGAACAGCCTCGAATTCGCTCAGGCAACCCAGCCGCTCGCACACCGCCTCGATCAGGTCGGCGGGCAGGGTGCCCTCGTGCACCGCCAGTTCGATCAGCTCCGCGGCGGGCATCCCCAGGTCGGCCAGGAGCTGCGGATCCCCGAACGGCGCGGCGTCGTGCACTCCGGTCGGAGCATCCTCGTCACCGTCGAGGGGATCACCGCCGACCTCGGGCAGCCCGTCGGCGAACAGCTGGGCGATCGGGTAGTCGTCGGCGGCATGGCCGTTGGACAGGAACACCCGAATCGGTTGGTCGGCCTCATCCGCCTCCAGGTCCAGCCTGGCCAGCACGGCGTACTCGTCGTCCTGCTCCAGGGCCAGCAGCCGGACCGGGGAATCGAAGTCGCGCAGCACGTCGCAGAAGTCGTCGATCGACTCGCGGCCGTCGATGTCGACCTCTTCCAGCAGCCAGCCGGCCCTGTTGCGGTCCTTGCCCAGCAACGCGAGAGCGAAGTAACTCACAGGGCCACCTGTCCGGAGGAGCGCGCCCTGCGGAATTCGTCCTCCAACCCGATCCGCTTGATTACCGCGTCGAGCATGTCCTCGGGGTAGGCATCCAGATCGTCGAGGATGGATTCCATCTCGTCCTCGCCGAGCTCCAGGTCGCTGAACAGGTCCAGCTCGCCGATCGGCCACACCTCGTCCAGCTCGTCGTCCTCCGGCGGGTCCTCCCCCAGCCGGTTCAGCACCTGGGCCGCGAGCGGGAACTCCACCGACGCGGTGAGGTCCGACAGCAGCAGGTCGATCCGGGGGCCGTGCGAGCGGGCGATCAGGAAGAACTCGTCGTCGACGCTGGCGACCACGAACGGGCCACCCTCGGGCGGCTGGCTGCGCAGTGCCGAGAGCAGCACGCTGAGGTCCTCCAGCACCGCCGACGGGAGGGCGTCGCAGCGCCAGACCCCGCCCTCGCGGAATGCCGCTACGGCGTAACTGCCTCGTCCCATGACTCCAGCCCCTCCGCACGCTTGTTCGAAACGGTGTCGAGCCGATGTGATAGCGAACTGTGCTCCAGATCCTGGCACGGATCGGGTGCGCAACAAAGCCCGGCAGGGTCGCGCAGGTCACTCGCACCGGCCGCTTCGTTCCTATCGGGTGTCGGCCCGGCATCGGAACGGTCACGCTGAGCTACCGAGCGTAAGTCAGAGGCCGCTGGCCGCTATACGTTCGAGTGGTGCTGGATTCCTTCGACCGCATCGCCGTTCTGGGCCTGGGCCTGATCGGCGGTTCGATCGTGCAGGCGCTGGCCCGCGGCGGGTACCGGGTCACCGGTTACGACCCCAACCCGGTCGAGGTCGCGGCTGCCCGGGGAACCGGCTACACGGTGGCCGGCAGCGCGGCCGGCGCGGTGACGGGCGCGGACCTGGTGGTGCTGGCGATGCCACTGCCCCAGCTGGACGGCGCGCTGGCATCGATCGCCGGTGCGCTCGGCCCGCGCACCGTGATCACCGACGTCGGCACCCTCAAGGCGCCGGTGCTGCGGGCGGTGCGCACCCGGCTGCCCCGCGCCCGGTTCGTCGGCGGCCACCCGCTGGCCGGGACCGAGCAGTCCGGCTTCCTGGCCGGCGATCCGATGCTGTTCCGCGACGCCCCGTGGGCCCTGGTCCTGGAGCCGGACACCGACCTGCCGGCCTGGCTGTCGCTGGCGGTGCTGCTGTGCGACCTCGGCGCCAAGCCGGTGCCCACCACGGCCGCCGAGCAGGACGCCGCGATCGCCCGGGTGATCGGCCTGCCGCATATGCTCGCCGAGGCCCTGGCGCTGGCCGGCCTGCACGGCGGCGAGCTCGGGCTCTCGCTGGCGGCCGGCTCCTACACCGCGGGCAGCCGGGTGGCCCGTACCCGGCCGGAGCTGGTGACGACCTGGTGCGACGGCAACCCGGCCCTGATCGACGCGCTGGACGACGCCATCGGCCTGCTGGCCGCCAGCCGGGACGCGCTGGCCGCCGGCGGCTCGGTGCGGGAACTGGCCGAGGCCGGCCACCGGGCCCGGATGGAGTGGGAGAACCGCGAGTTCGGCCCGGTCGATCTGGCCGCCGACCCGCAGGCGCTGCTCCAGCACGGCCGCGACGGGGGCTGGATCACGGCGGTGATCGAGAAGGACGGCCCGGATCTTGCCTCATTGCGGCTGCTGGGCATGCGCCCGGTGCGCTGACCGCGCGATGATCGGCCACAATCGTCCGGTGATCCGTCTCCGCACCGGCGTGCCCCTCCTGGAACTCGAGCGCAGTGGCGTGGTGGAGTCGGTGCACACCGGCCACCTCGTCGTGCTGGCACCCGACGGCAGCGTCCGGTTCAGCGCCGGCGAGCCGACCCAGCCGGTCTTCGCCCGATCCTCGCTCAAGCCGTTGCAGGCGGTGGGGCTGCTGCGCGCGGGCACCGACCTGGACCCCGTCGAGCTGGCGCTGGCGGCCTCCTCGCATTCCGGCTCCCCGCAGCACCAGCAGCTGATCGCCGCCGAGCTGCAGGCTGCCGGGCTGAGCACCGAGGACCTGGAGTGCCCGCCCGACCTGCCGCTGGGCGTCGCGGAGCGGCGCGCCCACCTGGCGGCCGGGCTCGCCGAGACCAGGCTGGCGATGAACTGCTCGGGCAAGCACACCGGGATGCTGCGGGCCTGCCTGCACAACGGCTGGCCGCTGTCGGGCTACCTGTCGCCATCGCACCCGTTGCAGCAGTTGCTGGCCGGCACCGTCGAGGGCCTGACCGGCGAGCCGATCGCCGCGACCGGAGTGGACGGCTGCGGCGCGCCGCTGTTCGCCACCAGCCTCACCGGCCTGGCGCGGGCGTTCAGCCGGATCGCCACCGGCCCGGACGAGCTGCGCCGGCTGGCCGAGGCGCTGCGGGCCCATCCCGACCTGCTGGCCGGCACCGGACGGGCGGTCACCCGGCTGATGCGGGTGGTCCCCGGCCTGATCGCCAAGGACGGCGCCGAAGGGGTCTTCGCCGCGGCGCTGCCGGACGGCGGGGCGGTCGCGCTCAAGATCGACGACGGCGCCGCCCGCGCGGCCGAGCTGGCGGTGGTGATCGGCCTGCGGCAGCTGGGCGTCGCCGGTCCCGCCGTGGACGAGCTCGCCACCGAGCCGGTGCTCGGTGGCGGCCGTCCGGTGGGACTGCTCCGGCCGATAGCCGGCTGATCGCCCGGACGTCGTAGCCTCAACACCCATGAACTCCGTCCAGTCCAGCCGAACCGATCAGGCGGCGGCGCCGGCCCTGGCCGCCAGCGTCTCGGTTCCGGAGCGGCTGGGCTACCGGGTCAAGCGGGTGCTGCTCGGGCCGCCGCTGGTCTCCTCGCAGCTGCACGAGGAGAAGCTGTCGAAGAAGACGGCGCTGGGCGTGCTGTCCTCGGACTGCATCTCCTCCTCGGCGTACGGCACCGAGGAGATGCTGATCGTCCTGCTCGGCGTGTTCGGGCTGGCCGGCTTCCACATCCTGGCGCCGATGACGGCGGTCATCCTGGTGATCCTGACCCTGATGACGCTGTCCTACCGCGAAGTGGTGATGGTCTACACCCGGGCCGGTGGCAGCTACGTCGTCTGCCGGGAGAACTTCGGCTACAAGACTGCCCAGATCGCCGCGGTGGCCCTGCTGATCGACTACATCGTGACGGTGGCGGTTCAGGTCGCCGCCGCGGTCGCCGCGATCACCTCCACCGTGCACGAGCTGAGCCAGTACAAGGTCGAGCTCTGCATCGTGGTCATCGTGCTGCTGGCCTACGGAAAC
>JAVEEO010000494.1 GCA_030840415.1 Pseudonocardiales bacterium
GACCGATCGGTCGCGCCGGATCAGCTGGATTCGATGTGGTGGTATGGATGATCTCGTGACTGAGACCGACGATCCGGCGAGCGGGCTCGAGGTTGCGCTGGCAAGCCTTGCGAATTCGTACCCGATGGACTGCGGGACGGTTCGGCTCGCGGTGGCAGGCGGCGTGGAAGGCCCGAGCCTGGCCTACCGGTCTGACTGTGCTGTCGTCACATTGCAAGTGGAGAGCGACGATATCGTCTGGCTGGAGTGCTCTTTCGCAGACGAGGCCTTTTCGCGATGAGACAGACCTGCGACTGACCCACCCCGAGCTCCTGGTGGAGCTTTGCGCGGAGCTGCTTACCGGTAGTGGGTCGCCGCTGGTAAGGGCAATCCTGGGCAAGCGGCTGGTCGGGCTGCGGGTGAGGACCGGGCAGATCGATTGGTACCTTCCGCGAGTGGACTGAGAACCCCGGCCTGATCCCGGTAATGCGCCGCGTGCTCGGCTCAGCCGGCCGGTGGCGCGCCGAACGCCTGGTCGACCGCGTCGGCGAACTCGGCCATGGTGGCGAACTCCAGGTCGTAGCTCCACTCCTGGCTGGGAGCGGGGGTCGCTCCCGAGCCCGGACGGTCCTGGCGGCGGTTGATCCAGACCGATCGCAGGCCCTCCCGCTTGGCGGCCACGTGATCGTGGAACAGGCTCTGCGCGACGTGCAACAACGCGGTGCGCTCGATGCCGAGCCCGGCGAGCGTCCGGTCGATCGCCCGAAAGTGGTTCTCGGCGGGCTTGTACCCGCCGACGTCCTCGGCGGTGAGGACGGCGGCGAAGTCGCCACCCAACTGCCGGTTGCTGCCGGCGAAGCCGTCGCGATGCACGTTGGAGGCGATGATCAGCTTGTAGTGCCGCCCGAGCCGGGTCAGGGCGTCCGCCGAATCGGGAAATGCCGGCCAGTCCGGCACCGAACTCCCCAGCCGGGCCGCCCACTCCTGCGACACCTGGCCGCCGAGGCTGGCCCCGGCGCGCTGGAAGGCGGCGGCCAGCACCTCCGGGTAGCGCAGCTCCGGCGTCTCCCGTTCGACGGCTGCCTCGTGCTCGGCATAGGCACCGAGCAATTCCTCGTTGCCAATGTCGAGTCCCTGCTCGCGGGCCCACGGGCCCAGCACGGCCGAGATCCCGGTCTCCCAGTCGATGAGCGTGCCGTAGCAGTCGAAACTGAGTGCCCGGAAGGTGGTCAGGTCGAGTTCGGAGGCCATGTCGAAACGCTACCGGGGAACGTGGTGGCGCGGGCGGGGGGACACCGCGCCACCACGGGTACGGGCGCGGCAACCGCGCATCGCGGTGGACCCGGGAGGGCGGTAGGGCCGTTCGTCCAGCCGAGCGCTTGATCGGTGCGAGGGTGGGCAGGCAAGCCCTAGCGGACTCTTCGAGGTCACCGTGGTGTCCGGCTTCAAGAAGCTTCTCGCAGCACCGGTCGAAAGCGGCGCTGTTCCGGACTGGCTGGGGCCCAGCAGTTCAAGGGTACGCCGCAGCTCCGTTTGCGGGGGATGTGATTGCGGTCCATCCGTGGCTTCCGAGCAGGATATGTCCGCGCGGCAAACCCGGCCACGGGAAACCCTGAGGTTCGAAGCGAGCAATCGCCTCAATCGCGCGTGGGGCGGTTAGGCTGGAGGGCCGAAGCTTCTGGCTCGGTCTGAGCAGGTTCAGTCCACGGAGCATGCATCATCAGGCCACGGAGCAGGGATCTTCAGGAGGGGCATCGATGGACAGCCGGGCTGCGATGCGGACGGGGTTGACCGCCGCCCTGTCGGGCACCGGGCACGGTCGTGAGGCAGCGGACCGCCTGTGTGGCGCGTGCGTAAACCTGCTCAACGTGGACGGCGCCGCATTGTCGATGATCTATGACGGTGCGATCAGCCGTTCGCTGGGCTCCAGTAGCTCGATCAGCCGCGAACTGGACGAATTGCAGTTCACCCTGGGCGAGGGGCCGTGCCTCGATGCGGTCAGCTCGGCCGCGCCGGTCCTGATCGCTGACCTGAACGACCCAGCGATGCAACGCTGGCCCGGCTTCGCCCGGGCCGCCACGCAGCGCGGTGTGCTGGCGGTGTTCGCGCTGCCGGTGGCCGTGGCCAGCCTGCCGATCGGTGCGTTGGACCTCTACCGGACCCGGACCGGCGACCTCGCCGACTCGGTGCTGGAGGGTGGCTTGATCGCCGCCGAGTTGGCCGCGATGCCGCTGCTGGACCTGATGGGCCTGGACCTGAGCGCCGCCGTGTCGGACGAAGGCAGTGATGCCTGGCAACAGCTCGGCTCGCTGACCCGCCTGGAGGTGTACCAGGCGGCCGGCATCCTGATCGCCCAACTGGGGGTTTCCGCCTCCGAAGCACTGGTGCGATTGCGGGCCTATGCCTTCAGCCACAACAGGACGGCCAGCGAGGTTGCCCTCGACATCATCGAGCACCGGCTCCGACTGCCTGACGACGCTACCGACGACCCGATATCGACCGAGGGCGATGGTCACCGATGACTGGTCGTGAGCATGACATCGTACGGACCTTCATCAAGCTCTCCGATCGGCTGGTCGATGACTTCGACGTCGTGGAGGTGACCACGGAACTCGCCGAGCAGTGCGCCGAGCTGCTGGGCGTGGCGGCCGCCGGCCTGCTGCTGGCCGACGTCGGCGGCGTGCTGCACCTGCTTGCCGCCACCTCGCACCACGTCCGAACCGTGGAGATCTTGCAACTGCAAGCCGAGGAGGGGCCCTGCCTGGATTGCTTCCGCACCGGCCGCCCGGTCAGCGTTGCCGACCTCAAGGCCCATCGCGACCGCTGGCCCCGCTTCAGCGCGGTCGCGCTGGACGAGGGGTACGCCTCGGTCCACGCGATCCCGATGCGGCTGCGCAACGAGGTGCTTGGCACCCTCGGCCTGTTCGGCACCAGTCCCGGCGCCCTCGAGGAGGAGCAGCTGGCCGTCGCGCAGGCGCTGGCGCACGTCGCGTCCCTGGCGATCGTGCAACAGGGCCACACCCTTCCGGCCAGCCATGTGCTGACCGGGCTGCAGGCAGCGGTGGCCAGCCGACGATTGCTGGAGATTGCGAAGGGTGTGGTGGCCGAGTCCCTGGGGATCGGCATGGACGAGGCCTTCATCAGGCTGCGCGGTTACGCTCGGCTGCGCGATCAGCACCTGGGTGAGGTGGCCCGCCGGGTCGTGTCCGAGGCGCCGGCGCGGCGCGCCGCGCTGCTCGCCGAGCTGGCAGCTGTCGGCGGCCCTTCGTAGCGCTTTCGTTCGAGACTAGTCGCGGTGACGTACTCGGGCGCGGCGCACCGCCTCCTCGACGATCCGCTCGGCCACCGCGCTCAGCTTGAGGTTCTCGGCCTGACTGATCGCCCGCAGCCGGGCGAAGGCCTCGTCGGCGGTGGCGCCGGAGCGACTGCGCAGGATGCCGATGGCCTGGTCGATGGTGGCGCGACTGCTCAGCGCGACCTGTAGCTGGGCCGCCTTGGCCTGGGCCTGCTCCAGCACCTGAGCATTGCGCACAGCCACTCCGGCCGGGCCGGCGAACAGTTCCGCCAGCCGGACCGCCTCATCGTCGAAGGCGTCCCTGCTGTGGGAGTAGAGATTCAGCGCGCCGACGACTGTCTGATCAGGGAGCAGCAGGGGAAGGGACAGCACGCTGTGCACGCCCAGGCGCCCGGCCCGTGGGCCGAATCGAGGCCAGCGCCGGTCGCCGCTGGCATTGCCCGAGCGGATGGTTCGCCGCTCGGCCGCAGCGGTGATGCAGGGTCCCTCGTCGAGGATCTCGTACTGGATGGTGTCGATCTCGGCCACGAAGTCGGCGCTGGCTGCCAACGCCTGCACCTGGTTGTGGGCCGGGCGCATCCCCAGCAGCGTGATACCCGCCCCGTCACCGCTCGGAACCGCCTGGATGGCCGAGGAGGCAACCCGTTCCAGCAGGTCCGCGAGGGTCAGGGCACCGGCGACCAGGCTGCCGATCTCGGCCAGCGCATCCTGCAGGTCATGCGCGCGCGAGTCCGCCTCGGCCGCTGGATCGGCGGTCCGGGGATCAAATGAATTCATGATCAGTCCGATCGGTGCGGATTCCGCGATTCTATCCGCAGGTCGAGCATGGGGGCGCTGGTCGACGCCCGCTGGCACGCGGTCCCCGGCGTTGATCGACGATGACGCCTCGAAGAGGACGCGCCCGGCCCGGCTCGGGCTCGGTGCCCGCAGGAGAACGTGATGGCGCGGGCGGGGACACCGCGCCACCACGGGCATCTGCCGCGCGCGGCTGATCGCACGCGACGCACTGGGAACTTTCGTTACGACATAATGGCGAAATCCGGCCCGGGGACCGGAGCTGGCAGCCGCTGCTGCCGGCAGCGTGATCGGAACGTCCGGAGGCCTGGTCGCATCACGGTCGGGATCCGATTGGCATGCGGTGTCGCAAGTGTAGGCCGAGGACGAGCCGCTGGCCTGCGGACTCCGCACAACTTTTGACTCGGCCGGACTGACGCACCCTTCACCTCGCGACGGGACCACGGTCGTTCCGGGGGTTTCACATCGACGTTGTGACACCCTGGCTGGGCTCCGGCAACCGCCGGGGTTAGCACCTGTCGGTGGCACCTTCGGTGCCGGCGGTGGGCACGAGGGAAAGCTCAGGATGGTCACGAAGTTCAACGGACTGCCGACCCACGTCCTCCTGGTCCATGTCGTCGTCGTCATGGTGCCGCTCGCCGCGCTGCTGGCCGTCCTCAGCGCCTTGTGGCCCAAGGCGCGGCTCCGGCTCGGACTGCTCACGCCGCTGGCCGCACTCGTCGCCGTCGCGTTCGTCCCGGTGACCACCAACGCCGGCGAATGGCTGCAGGAGCACGTCGAGAACACCGAGCTGGTCCGCCGGCATGTTCACATGGGCGACGGCCTGCTGGTCTGGGCCGGCCTGCTGTTCGTCCTCTCGGCAGCGCTGTGGGCGATCGACGTCGCCGCGGCCCGGCACTGGAGCCTTCCCGCGGCCGTCGTGACGCGAACCACCCGAGTCGCGCTCTCGGCAGTGCTCTGCGCCGTGGCGGTCGTCGCTGTCGTCCAGGTCTATCGGATCGGTGACTCCGGTGCGCGGGCTGCCTGGGACAACCGGCTCAGCAGCGTCGACTCGCAGGGACCGGACTGAGCGCCAGGTCAGGTCAGGCTGTCGCGGATCTCGGACAGGATCGGGATCAGCGACAGCACCAGCGTCACCGCCATCACGATGTTGAAGGCCCGGAACTGCGCCGGCTTGGAGATCACCCGGCGCAGGCCCACCCCGATCAGCAGCCAGGCCGTGGTGCACGGCGTGCCGAACACCAGGAAGATCACCGCGACCGCCACGACCTGGAACAGGAACGAGCCGTCCGTCGTGGTGTAGGTGACCAGCGCGCCGACGATCATCACCCAGGCCTTGGGATTGACGAACTGGAACAGCGCCGTCTTGGTGAAGGTCAGCGGCTTGGTGGCCCGGGCCTGCAGGTCGTCCACCGGGGCGGTGGCGATCTTGTACGCCAGGTACAGCAGGTAGGCAGCACCGATCGGCCGCAGGACGTCCAGCACCACCGGCCAGCGCTCCAGGGTGCCCCCCAGGCCCAGCCCGACCAGGATCACCATGATCGGGAAGCCGGTGTTGATCCCGACCACGCCGGGCACGCTGCGGCGCCATCCGAAGCTGACCCCCGAGGCCATCACCAGGGTGTTGTTCGGGCCCGGCGTGCCGCAGGTGGCCAGCGTGAACACGATCAAGGACAGGTAGTTCATAGCCCGGCCGGCCTCCGGGGCAACCCGCCGGCACGGCCGGGTCCGAACCTCACCGATAGTCCTCCAACGTCCCGGTCCGGCGAATGTCGAGGGTCGCGCAGTGGAACCCGCCGGACAGCGTACGGGTGTGCCGCAGCCGGGCCGGTGCCACGGTGACGTCCCGCTTCTCCAGTTCGCGGATCAGGTTGACCTGGATGTCACTGACCACCGCCAGGTCGGGCCGGATCATCATAAAGTTCATGCCCTGCTGGATCGAGGCGCGCGGGTAGTCCCAGATGTAGCCGGGATCGACCAGGTCCGGGCACCAGAGGATCTCCCAGTTGGCGAAGATCTCCGGCACCTGGTCGGGCTTGACCCGCTCCGGGCTGATCACCACCAGCCCCGGCCGCACCAGCGTGATGGTGGTGTCGATGTGGGTACCCGGGTAGACGTCGCGCACCGCGTGCACCCGGTACCTCTCGCCCAGCACCCGCTGCAGCCAGCGCAGCCCGCGCTCGTTGCCGCTGCAGGAGACCAGGTACAGGATGTCCTCCCCGACTCGCAGCACGTTGGCCGCGTCGAAGACCGGCTCGTGGTCGTTGAGCACCACCCCGTCGGCCGGCCGCACGTTGTAGGTGTCGTCCAGCAGTTGCGGCTTGGGGGCTGAGATCCAGTTGGCGCCGCTGTCGAAGTACTCGCGCAGCAGGTCGCGATAGGCGAAGGTCTCGAAGTACCGGGTCCGGTTGGCCATCGGCGTCTCGATGATGGTGTCGCCGATCGGCAGCAGCAGGTCGCGGGGGCAGTAGTTGTACTCGCCGTCGGCGCTCCAGTCGGGGGTGCCGAACCGCTTGGTGTGGTCGGTGACCTCGGGCCGGCGCACCGTCACTCCCTCGGACCGGAACAGCGCCACCAGCGCTTCGAGATCCTCGCGGGTCTCCTCTATCACCCGGTCGTCGTACGGCCCGGTCGGGATGTCGTCCATGGTCTCGACGTTGTCGCAGTAGTCCAGGGCGAACAGGCCCAGATCCGGTGACGGCACCCGGGCACCGTCGGCCACCCCGACGATGACCTCCTCCAGCGGATCCCACTCGTTGTGGATGTCGACCAGAGACATGTCACTCCTTCCGACCGGCTCGTCCGGCGCTGTTCGGGGGCAGGTCGTCCCGGCCGCTCGGCGCTTGCTCCGGCGGAAGGGCCGACCCCTCGCGATCGTGCTCAGTGCCGCGAGGCTACGAGGCGCCGTTGCAGTTCCCGCTGCACTACCCGTTTTCGAAACACGGTGGGCACGGCTGGAGTAATGGCGGGGAGCGGCGCAGCCGATTATTACCGCACAGTGACTGCAGGAATAAGCCCTGGTGCGAAAGAGGAAAGGGCCGGGCGGCTGACCACCGCCCGGCCCGGCCACGCTCAGT
>JAVEEO010000499.1 GCA_030840415.1 Pseudonocardiales bacterium
AAAATGAGGATCGCGGCGCCACACTGGTTCATGGTATCGCGGACCTTCTGTGAGATCGGGCGCCCGACGTTGGCCTCGTCCTCGGCCACCAGGTACGGGATGCCAAGGTCGCGCAGAATCTTGGTCAGCTGGTCCAGCGGCTTCTTGTTGCGCCCGTGGCCGACGAACAGCTTGTTCGGGCGTTTGCGCTTCTCGGGCTCGGCGCGCTGGGTCGGCGGCAACTGCGGCCCAGCCGGGGTCTGGTCGCTACCCACGGACAAGTCATCATCGGCGTCTTCGACCACCGAGGCGGCGGCCGGGGTGGCAGCAGGAGCGGATGAGCCACCGCCGTTCAGCGGCCCACCGATGTCGATGAACTCCTTGTCCTTGATGGACTTGAGGAGGCCAACGTACCGAGCGTTCTCGATCAAGAGGTCGTAGACGTCGCCGGTGCGGTCACGCGGCACAGAGAACGTCGCGAGCACGTTCTCAGCGATGGTCTTCGGCGGCAGCGGGGCACCGTCGTACCTCGTGTAGAACTGGTTGGCTACCGTTGGCTTGAGGGCGGCCTCACGGAGCGCCTTCGTGTCGTCGTCGACCTCGGTCGGGGTCACGATCCGCCTGCCCAGGGCCGACAAGGAAATCTGGGGAGCATTCGGTCCACCTTCGGTCAGACCGTAGCCGACGGCCGCACCGCACTCGACGCGGAAGGAGCCGGACGACGGTGTGACCGACAGAGCGGCCGCCACGTCGAGAGGTCGGGTGGGGTGCGAAGCATAGTTCGCGGCGATGGCCCGAGGAATGCGGAGCGCCTTCTCAAGGCTGATCGACGGGATGTCCGCCTGGCTGATCGGGGACCGGCGAGCGGCCTTCCCGGCCTCCGCGGAGGGCTTTGGGGTTTCGGTCATGCGTTCGACTGTACATCTCGTACGCGACATACGCGCCGTGCGCGCCATACGTGGGCTTGGCGCCCACTCGGCCTCACATCCTCGAGAGGGCCCTGAGCATCCCTCTACCGGCCTCTCGCGCAGTCGATCATCGAAGGCGAGGTTTGGGAGCTGATGCGTCGTCGGCAGCTCGTCCGGTACTCAGCCCCGAGGCGACCCCGTCTGCTGGTGGACTAGATGTTGCTGGGCTATCTCGACCGGTCCGCACTGTCGGCGCTGCCGCCACTGGGCGATACCGAGACCGCCGCCCCGCAGTGTCCTTGCCAGGTCGCGGGTTCGGGCCCTTGCAGCCGAACTTCGACGACCGCGCGTCAAGGCGATCTGGATCAACAATCCGGGCCGGTGTCCATCACCCGGCACGGCCGCTCGAAGCTGGCAACTATCTATGACAGGCAACTATCTATGAACAGTGTCGAAATACTTGCGGGCTTCGTAGGCCGCATATCCGCCCGGCCCGTGGCCCGGCTGGGTCGTGGCGGCACCTACCGGCTAAGTTGCCTGTCATGCCGTCCTTCGTCGATCCGATCGTCGCCGTCTCGCTGGCTGCCAACGGCCGCACCGGTCTCACCCTGTACGCCCCGCCGTGGGAGGACACCGACGGCGAGGAGTGGCAGGGCTTCCTGGGAGACGGCGCCAAGATCGTGCTGCTGGGCACCCCGGACGAGCTCAACACCTGGCTCGGCGACCATCCCGACCACGACCTGGCCGACCACCCGGCCTGGAAGGCGTTCGTGAACCGGGGCAAGTCGGCGCTGTCGCCGGCACCCGAGGCGCACTACGACTTCGACGGGGTCTACGAGCTCGCCGCCGCCGAGCCGGACGCCGAAACGGTCTCGCGGCTGGCCGACACCGTCGACATGGCGGCCCGGATCGCCGACTGCTGCGAGGACGGCATGCTGCGCTCGCTGCTGACCGGCACCCGGGAGTACGCATTGCTGGTCGAGGGCGACACCGGCTACTCCGGCAAGGACGGCGCCGCCGAGTGGTCCCGACTCGGCGACCAGATCGCCACCAGCTGGGAGCGCGCGCTGGTCCGGATCGAGTCCTGGCTGCGTTGGGAGGGCTCCAGCAGCACCCCGGTGGCTACCGACAACGCAGCCGATGGCGACGAGACCAGCTGAGCACACCGCGGCCGAGGCCCGGCGGCTGTTGGCCGGGCAGCAGCTGACGGCAGCCGCACTCGCCGACTTCTACCTCGCCCGGATCCAGCGGCTCAACCCGCGGCTGGCCGCGGTGCTCGCGCTGGACGCCGACGGTGCCCGCGCCGCGGCCGAGGCCAGCGACGCCCGGCGCCGGGCCGGCAGCCCGCTCGGGCCGCTGGACGGCGTGCCGGTCCTGATCAAGGACAACATCGAAGCCGTCGGGCTGCCCGGCACAGCCGGCTCGCGGGCGTTGCTCGACTCGCCCCCGGCCGTCGACGCCCCGCTGGTCGAGCGGCTGCGCGGAGCCGGCCTGGTGGTGCTCGGCTCGACCAACCTGTCCGAATGGGCCAACTTCCGCTCGACCGCCTCGACCAGTGGCTGGAGCGCGGTCGGCGGCCAGACCCGCAATCCGTTCGACCCCGACCGCAACACCTCCGGCTCGTCCTCGGGCTCGGCGGCCGCGATCGCCGCGGGACTGGCTCCGCTGGCGGTCGGCACCGAGACCGACGGCTCGATCGTCTCACCGGCCGGGGTGTGCGGCGTGGTGGGGTTCAAGCCCACCCTGGGGCGGGTGCCCGGCGCCGGCATCGTGCCGATCAGCTCCCGGCAGGACATCGCCGGCCCGATGGCCCGGACGGTTGCCGACGCCGCCGAGCTGTTCGCGGTGCTGTCCGGCTCACCGGCCGACTACTCCAGCCTGCCCGGCCTGCCCGGTCTGTCTGGTCGCCGGCTGGCGATCTGGCGACCGGACGGGATGACCGACGAGGTCACGGCGGTCTTCGACGCCGCCGTCGACCGGCTGCGGCAGGCCGGCGGCGAGCTGACCGAGACCCAGGCACCCACCTCCAGCCCGTTCGAGGACGCGGAGTTCCAGGCGCTGCTGGCCGAGTTCTCGGTGGAGCTGCCGGCCTACCTGCGCTCCCGGCCCGGGCCGCACCCGCGCGACTGGCCCGGACTGGTGGCCTTCAACCGGGCCGACGGCGTCGAGCTGTCCCGGTTCTCCGACGAGATCTTCGGGCTGTGCGCGGAGTTGGCAGGCGGCGTCGAATCGCAGGAGTACCGCCAGTTCCGGCAGACCGCCGACCGCGCCTGCGAACAGGCACTGGCCGACGTGCTCGGCGACGCCGAGTTCGCATTGGCGCCGACCAACTCCCCGGCCTGGCCGATCAGCTACGGCGCCGGGCAGGAGCACGGCCTGCTGACCTCGTCGCTGTGCGCGGTTACCGGCGCGCCGTCGATCAGCCTGCCGGCCGGCACCGCGTCCGGACTGCCGATCGGCATCAGCGTGCTCGGCCGGCGCGGCGAGGACGAGCGACTGCTGGCCTTCGCCGCCGACCTGCAGACCGCGCTCCCCCGCCTCACCTACCCGCTGGACTGAACCCGGAGACGCGCACCGCCCGCTCAGAGGTTGAGGGCGGCGTAGCCGGGCTTGATCTGGCCGTTGATGATCGCCAACCGGTCGTCGAACGGGATGAAGGCGCTCTTCATGGCGTTGACGGTCAGCCACTGCAGGTCCGTCCAGGTGTAGCCGAAGGCCTCGGACAGCAGCGTCATCTCCCGGGTCATCGACGTGCCGCTCATCAGCCGGTTGTCGGTGTTGACCGTGACCCGGAAGTGCAGCCGGCGCAGCAGGCCAATCGGGTGCTCGGCGATCGAGGCCGCCGCACCGGTCTGGATGTTGGAGGACGGGCACATCTCCAGCGGGATCCGCTTGTCCCTGACGTATTGCGCCAGCCGGCCCATCGAAAC
>JAVEEO010000507.1 GCA_030840415.1 Pseudonocardiales bacterium
CGCCAGTTGGGCGGCGGCGAGCACCGTTGCCGCCGCCAGGCAGGCGGCGCCGGCTGCGGGGCAGATGAACAGCAGGCCCAGCCCGAGGACGGTCAGGTCGACGTTCAGTGCTTGGAAGCAGCTCGAGAGATTCCCCAGTGACGGGTGCAGCACCGCCCGCTCGAAGGGGCTGACCATAGCTCCGACGGTCTCGGCGAGCCGGTGGCCGAATGCGGCAAAACCATGCCGGTCGCGGGCCGGATCGACAGCATCGGCCTGCGACAACGCGGCGATGCAGCGGTTCAGGCCATCTGCCCACCGGTCATAGCCCGCCTTGAAGGTGCCCGCCAGCGGCAGCAGGTCCGCGGTGTCGGCCGGGTGGCTGGGCAGCGCCGCGACCTGGCAGCCGGTCGACCGATCGGCCAACTCGTCACAGCGCTGCCGCGGCCGGTTCCGGGTGGCCACCAGCAGCGGTCCGGTCTCGTCCAAGACGCCGGCGTAGGCGGTCAACGCGCCGGCGTAGTGCTCGTAGCGCTCGGCCGTGGCTGTCACCGACGGGGCCGAGGCCCGCAGCTGCTCCACGAACGCACGATGAGCCGCGCCTCGCCACACCGGCGTCTCGGCGCAGGACGACAGGGTCGCGGCGACCCGGCGCAGGTCGGCGGCCCAGGCCCCGGACCGGCGGGCGAGCGTCCGCAACTGTGCCGGGTCGCCGGCTGGCATCCGCTGGCTCAGGCAGGTTCGAGCCGCCAGCAGGCCATCGCCGGGCAGCTCGAAGCGGTTAGTACCCACAACCGCCGCACCCGCTGGCCATCCTCAACATGGAGCGGGACGTTAGGCAATCGGGCCGACTGGTGCGTTGAGTTATCCACACCCCCTGCGACGGGGAACGTTATCCACAGCCCGATGCGCGGATGGCCGGCCGCATGGCACAGTCCCGATCACCCGATGGGTGCGCTGATCCACAGCCGCCAACGCTGGTTGCCCATCGGCCAGGCCGACGGAGGTGGCACTACATGCAAACGCTCGCGATCTCAGCGGTAGGAGGCGAACCCGGTCAGCCGTTCGCCGAGCACCAGGGTATGCACCTCATGGGTGCCCTCGTAGGTGTAGACGGTTTCCAGGTTCACCGCGTGCCGCAGCACCGGGTACTCGGTGGTGATGCCCGAACCACCCAGGATGCTGCGGGCCTCCCGGCACACCTCCAGGGCCGAACGCACATTCGAGAACTTGCCGTAGCTGACCTGGTGCGGCTGGATCCGGTGGTCGTCCTTGAGCTCGGCCAGCCGGCGGGCGACCAGCTGCATGTTGGTCACCGTCACCGCCAGTTCGGCCAGCTTGCGCTGAGTCAGCTGGAACGAGGAGATCGGCCGGCCGAACTGCACCCGGCTGTTGGCGTAGTCCAGCGCGCTGGCCAGCGAATCCCGGGCCGCGCCCACCACACCGGCGATGATGCCGAACCGGGCCTCGGTCAGGCAGCCCAGCGGTGCCCGCAGGCCACGCGCCTCAGGCAGCAGGGCGCTGGCCGGCAGCCGGACCTCGTCCAGGCTGAGCTCGGAGGTGATCGAGGCGCGCAGCGAGATCTTGTGGTGGACGTCGGAGCTGGTGAAGCCGGGGGTGCCCTTCTCGACCAGGAAGCCGCGCACGCCGTCGTCGGTGCGCGCCCATACCACCGCGACGTCGGAGATCGACCCGTTGGTGATCCACATCTTTGAGCCGTGCAACACCCAGTCGTCGCCGTCGCGCCTGGCGTAGGTGCGCATCGACGCCGGGTCCGAGCCCGCGTCGGGCTCGGTCAGGCCGAAGCAGCCGATCGCCTCACCGCGTGCCATCCGGGGCAGCCACTCCTGCTTCTGCTCCTCGCTGCCATAGGCGTGGATGGCATACATCGCCAGCGAGCCCTGCACGCTGACCAGCGAGCGCAGGCCGGAGTCGACCGCCTCGATCTCGGTGCAGGCCAGGGCGTACTGGCTGGCCTTGGCGCCGGCGCAGTCGTAGCCGGACAGGTGCATGCCGAGCACGCCGAGCTTGCCGAACTCCAGCGCCAGGTCGCGGGCCGGCAGGGTGCCGGCCTCGAACCATTCGGCGATGTGCGGGCGCAACTGCTCGGTGGCGAACCGGCGGACGGTGTCGCGCAGCAGCCGGTCCTCGGCCTCGAGGGTGTCGTCGAGGTCGAGCAGGTCGAGGCGGTCCAGGGCGTCGAAGTCGGGCTGAGGTGCGATCGTCATGGACGTCACGATAGTCCCGAGGACGCCGTACCGGTTGGGCTGCGCAGCGCAGTGTGGGCTAGTCGTAGGCTGTCGCACATGTCCGGACCGCTGCCCTTCGACCCGGTCGAGCGCGCCAGCGATTCCTGGGCCAAGCACTACCCCGAAGCCGGCGAGCAGGTGTACGCCGCGATGCGGGCGGTGACCTCGATCATGCGGGCCCAGCAGATCCTGATCGCCGGCCTGGACGCCGCACTGCGGCCGTTCGGGCTGACCTTCGCCCGCTACGAGGCGCTGGTGCTGCTGACCTTCTCCTCCACCGGGGCGCTGCCGCTGTCCAAGATCGGCGAGCGGCTGCAGGTGCACGCCACCAGCGTGACCAACCTGATCGACCGGCTGGAGGCCTCCGGCATGGTGCGCCGCGAGCCCAACCCGCGTGACGGTCGCGGCACCCTGGCGGTGATCACCGAGGAGGGCCGGCAGGTTGCCGACGCCGCCACCCGCCAGTTGCACAAGAACCGGTTCGGGTTGCATGGACTGTCGGCCGAGGATCTGGACGGGCTGTTCGCTGCGTTGCGCCGGCTGCGGATCGAGGCCGGCGACTTCGAGGTCTGACCGCGCCGATCGGCCGTCCGGCGTCTGTGAACCGGCTCAGCTCACTGCTGGTTCGGGAATGCTCAGCCGGCGCCGTACCGGGTCGACCAGCAGTTGCCGGCCCAGCGGCAGCACCCCCATCGGTGACGAGTGGCCGTAGTCCAGATTCGCCACGAACGGCAGGTCCGGACGGCCGGCCACCACCAGTTCCTCGCGGATCGCCTCGTACAGGGCCAGCGTGTCGCGCAGCGACATCCCCTCCGGCCGGGAGAACAGCAGGGCCGAGATCCGCGACAGGATGCCCAGCGCGGCGAAGTGCCGCAGCCAGACCTGCACCTGCAGCTGCGGCGGCCGCTCGTTGGAGACCTCCAGGTGCAGCACCGCGCCCTCGAAGTCGGACAGCTCGGGCCAGATCCGGGTGCCCACCGCCTGGACCAGCACCTCCAGGCAGCCGCCCAGGATCGGCCCCTGCACCGGCTGGTCGCCCTGCAGCCACAGCCAGCCGTAGTTGGGCACCCAGCGCCGCCGCCGGTCCTGCAGTTCCGGCCGGGACCAGTCCAGCAGCTCCTCGGTCCACTCCGGGGCCGGCGCCAGGTCCCCGATCGGCTCGGTCGACATCACCCCGGCGCGGAAGGAATCGGCGCTGAACGTCGCGATGCCACCGTTCTCAGCGGCTGTGCTCAGCACCGCCATGCCATAGAACGAGCCGACACCCGCCTTGCCGAACGCCAGGTGGTTGATGGTGGTGTCGGAGTAGCCGGTGAACACCTTCGGATGCGCCGCGATCAGATCCAGGTCGAGGTAGGGCACCATCCGCAGCGCGTGGAATCCGCCGATCGCCGAGACGATGCCGTGCACGTCCGGGTTCTGCAGCGCCCAGTGCAGGTCATCGGCTCGGGCGGCGGGATTGTCCCGCAGCCAGTCGGAGTCGCGCAGCGCGTGCGGGGCTTCGATCACTCGCAGCCCGAACGTCTCGGCCAGCTGGCGCTTGCCGGTGGCGTAGCGGTGCGGCAGCGCGGCCGCGCCACCGGAGGACAACGAGACGACGGCGACCGTGTCGCCCGGGCGCAATGCGGGCGGCCGGATCGAGGCGTAACCGGGAGTGGGCATGCCGATCATTGTCGGCCACCGACGCAACGCCTATACCGCCGCAACCCGGCACGCCGGAAGTTGGCGTTCGGCGGGTTTCGGGTGCCGAGCCGGAATGACCGGCCCGGATCGGGGGTTGTCGCCGAGGAGGGCCGCGCACTCAACCCCAGCGCCGGCCACCCACCACGAGTTGATCGGGAGAGTTTCGTGTCATCAGACAGCAGCATCGCCTCCGCCCAGCAGTCGGGCACCTTCGAGATCGCCGGTCGGACCGTGCACCGGCTGGGCTTCGGCGCGATGCGCATCACCGGCCCCGGCATCTGGGGCGAGCCGGCCGACCGCGCCGAATGCGTCGCTGTGCTGCGGCGGGCCGCGGAGCTCGGTGTCGACTTCATCGACACCGCCGACTCCTACGGCCCCGGTATCAGCGAGGAGATCATCGCCGAGGCCCTGCACCCTTACCCCGACGGCCTGCTGATCGCGACCAAGGCCGGCTTGACCCGGCAGGGTCCGGAGCAGTGGACGCCGGTGGGCCGGCCGGCCTACCTGCGCCAGCAGGCCGAGCTGTCACTGCGGCGGCTCAAGCTCGACCGGATCGAGCTGTTCCAGTTGCACCGCATCGACGCCGAGGTGCCGCTGGCCGATCAGGTCGGTGAGCTCAAGGCGCTGCAGGACGAGGGCAAGATCGGTGCTATCGGGCTGTCCGAGGTCAGCGTGGACGAGATCAAGGCGGCGCGCGAGATCGCCGAGATCGCCACCGTGCAGAACCTCTACAACCTCACCAACCGGCAGTCCGAGGACGTGCTGCGCTACTGCGAGGCCGAGGGCATCGGCTTCATCCCCTGGTACCCGATCGCAGCCGGTGACCTGGCCAAGCCGGGCGGCGCGGTGGACCACGTCGTGCAGGCCCACGGGGCCACCCCGTCCCAGGTCGCGCTGGCCTGGCTGCTGGCGATCTCGCCGGTGGTGCTGCCGATCCCGGGCACGTCGAAGGTCAGCCACCTGGAGGAGAACATCGGCGCTGCCGGGTTGCGGCTGAGCGACGAGCAGGTCGCCGAGCTGACCGCCGCCGGCAAGTAGTCGCCCGAGTAGCCCACGGTCCGGCCGCGCAC
>JAVEEO010000511.1 GCA_030840415.1 Pseudonocardiales bacterium
TGCGCAGCACGCCGGTGTCGAAGCGGGGCGGCAGCGGCTGCCAGCCGGCTCGGCGCCGCTCCAACTCGTCCTCCTCGACGACCAGCTCGATGCTGCGGTTGGCGATGTCGACGACGATCCGATCGCCATCGGCGACCAGCGCGATCGGGCCGCCGACCGCGGCCTCGGGCGCGACGTGGCCCACGCACAGCCCCGTCGTGCCGCCGGAGAAACGCCCGTCGGTCAGCAACAGCACGTCCCTGCCGAGGCCGGCGCCCTTGATCGCGCCGGTGATCGCCAGCATCTCGCGCATCCCCGGGCCGCCCTTCGGCCCCTCCCACCGGATCACCACCACGTCACCGGCCTTCAGGCTGCCGGCTGCCACCGCATCCATCGCGGCCTGCTCGCGGTCGAAGACCCGGGCGGTGCCGTCGAAGACGTCGGTGTCGAAGCCCGCGGTCTTGACCACGGCGCCGTCCGGGGCGAGCGAGCCGTGCAGCACGGTGATGCCCCCGGTGCGGTGGATGGGGCTGGTCAGCGATCGGATCACCTCGCCGTCGGGAACCGGCGGCGACAGCAGCCGCAGGTTCTCGGCCAGCGTCCGGCCGGTCACCGTGGGGACGTCGCCGTGCAGCAGGCCGGCATCCAGCAACGCTCGCATCACCACCGGGATGCCGCCGATCCGGTCGATGTCGGTCATCACGTACCGGCCGAACGGCTTCATGTCGGCCAGGTGCGGCACCTTGTCGCCGATCCGGTTGAAGTCGGCCAGGGCCAGCTCGACCCCGGCCTCGTAGGCGATCGCCAGCAGGTGCAGGACGGCGTTGGTCGAGCCGCCGAGCGCCATCACCACGGTGATCGCGTTCTCGAAGGCCTGCCTGGTCATGATCTGGCGGGCGGTGACGCCGGCGTCCACCAGGTGCACCACCGCCTCCCCGGAACGCTCGGCGTAGGCGTCGCGGCGGGAGTCCGGCGCCGGCGGAGCCGCCGAGCCCGGCAGCGACATGCCCAGCGCCTCGGCCGCCGAGGCCATCGTGTTCGCGGTGTACATCCCGCCGCAGGCTCCCTCGCCGGGGCAGATCGCGCGCTCGATCTCATCCAGCTCGTCCCGGGTGATCTTGCCCGCCAGGCACGCGCCGACCCCTTCGAAGGCGTCGATGATGGTGACGTCGTTGCCGTGCAGCTTGCCCGGCAGCGTGGAGCCGGCGTACAGGAACACCGCCGCCACATCGAGCCGGGCGGCTGCCATCAGCATCCCCGGCAGCGACTTGTCACAGCCGGCCAGCAGCACCGCGCCGTCCAGCCGCTCGGCCCGGAAGACCGTCTCGACCGAGTCGGCGATCACCTCCCGCGAGACCAGCGAGTAGTGCATCCCCTCGTGCCCCATCGAGATGCCGTCGGAGACGGAGATGGTGCCGAATTCCAGGGGAAACCCGTCGGCGCCGCGAACGCCCACCTTGGCCTGCTTGGCCAGCCGGTTCAGCGAGAGGTTGCACGGGGTGATCTCGTTCCAGGACGAGGCGACCCCGATCTGCGGCTTGCGCCAGTCGTCGTCACCCATCCCCACCGCGCGCAGCATCCCGCGCGAGGCGGCGCGCTCGATGCCGTCGGTGACCGCCCCGGAGTGCGGCTTGCGGTGGTGTGGCTTACTGCCGGGCTGCTCGGTCGTCACAGCGATTGAGCCTACGACTTAGTCTGGTCAACCATGACGGCACCGCAGCGCACCGTGATCAAGCATTCGGCGTTGGCCTACCTGATCGTGGCCTTTGTCGCGCTGTGCTGCACGGCGGTGGTCTACTCACCGCTGCTGGCCCTGGTGTACCTGCTGCCGCTGGCCGCGGCGTACTACGTCGCCCGCACCGCCACCGTCGTCGACGAGCGCGGCCTGCATGCCCGCGCGATGTTCGGCTCGCGCACGGTCGGCTGGGACGAGCTGGCCGGCCTGCGACTGGACCGGTCCGGGGCGGTGTACGCGGTGGACCGCTCGGGCGGCCAGCTGCGGCTGCCCTGCTTGCGCAGCACCAGGCTGGAGGCACTGATCACCGCCGGTGCCGGCCGGATCCCCGATCTGGCGGCCACCCGCTGAGCCGCCGCGGGATCGGCGGCGCCCCGTCCGCTCAGTACGCCCCGGTCACCGCGTTCTGCAGCTGCTCGCCCCGCAGGTAGCGCTGCAGCTGGGCGACCAGCAACGCCGCGAACCGGTCGCCGAAGCCGAGCACGGAACCGGCGACGTGCGGGGTGAGCAGCAGGTTCGGCGCCGTCCACAGCGGATGGTCCGACGGCAGCGGTTCCGGATCGGTGACGTCGACCGCGGCCCGCAGCCGGCCCGAGGTCAGCTCGGCCAGCAACGCGGCGGTGTCCACCACCGGGCCGCGTGCGGCGTTGACCAGCACCGCGCCGTCGGCCATCGCGGCCAGGAAGCGCGCGTCCACCATGCCGACCGTCTGGGGGGTCTTGGGCACGATCAACACCACCGCGTCCGCGGCCGGCAGCAGTCGCGGCAACTCGTCGATGCCGTGCACGCCGTCGCGGCCGGTCCGGGCGACGAAGAGCGGTTCGGCATCGCAGGCAGCGATCCGGCGGCCGAGCTGCTGGCCGACGTCACCGGCCCCGACGATCAGCACCCGCTTGCCGGCCAGCTCGTCGGTGACGGAGTAGTCCCAGCGCCGCTGCTGGCGCGCCCGTTCGAAGCGCGGGAACTCCCGGAAGATCGACAGCAACGCCGTCAGCGCCCACTCCGCGGTGGACGAGCCGTGCACGCCACGGGCGTCACAGAGCTGGACGCCCTCCGGCACCACCTGCAGCAGGACGTCCACCCCCGCGGTCTGGGCCTGGATCACCTGCAACCGGGGCATGGCCGCCACGCCCGCGCGGTAGCGCACCGGGTCCGCGCCGAGGAAGTCCGGCACCCAGAACCGCACCTCGGCAAGCTGCTCGGCCGGCGTGCCGGCCGGGTCGCCGACCACCGCGGTGTCCAGCATGGCGATCAGCTCGGGCTCGGGGTCGTCCTGCCGCCGGGCCATGGCCAGCCCCCGGTCCAGGACGGAGGTCGAGGGCACGCACAGTCGGGTCACGCCGACCAAACTAGCGTGCACGGCTACCGACTCCGACCGTCGATGCCCGCAACCGGCGGCCAGCAGGCAGACTGGAGCGGTGCTGCCCACCCTGCTGACCCGGCCCGCGACCGCGGCGCTGGCCGTCGCCGCCGTGCTGGCGGTCACCACCGGCTGCAACGGCGGCGCGGCCGGCAGCGAACCAACCTGGGTGCCGCAGCCGAACTACCAGGGCAACATCGACCCCAAGCCGCGGCTGCCCGGGCCGCAGTTGCCCGCGCCGTCGGACTCCGGCAGCTCGCCGGCACCGGGCGCGACGCCGGGGCCGGGAGCGTCCCAGCCCTCGCCCGGCGCCCCGGCCACCGACCCGACCGTGGTGGCGACCAGGCTGAACCAGCCGACCGGCCTGGTGGTGCTGCCCGACGGCACCGCACTGGTGGGCGAGCGGACCACCGGGCGGATCCTGCGGGTCCAGCCGGAGCCCGGCCGGCCGGCCGTCCTGGTGCAGCGGCTGGCCGTGGACGGCAGCGGCGACGGCGGCCTGCTCGACCTCGCGATCTCGCCGACCTTCGACCAGGACGGCCTGGTCTACGCCTACCTGAGCACCGCCACCGACAACCGGGTGGTGCACTTCTCCCTCGGCTCCCAGCCGTCGGCCATCCTGACCGGCATTCCGAGGGGACGCACCGGCAATGCCGGCCGGTTGGCCTTCGATGCCACCGGCGCGCTGCTGACCGGCACCGGGGACGCCGGCCGGCCGGCGCTGGCGGCCTCGCCCAGCAGCCTGGCCGGCAAGATCCTGCGGACCAGCGACATCGGCCGGCCGCTGCCGGACAACCCGCAACCCGGGTCGGTGGTCTTCGCCCGGGGCCTGCGCAGCGTCGACGGCCTGTGCGTGGACTCCCGGACCGGCCTGCGGATCGCCATCTCGGCCGGGACCGCCGGCGTTCCGGACGAGGTGAACGTGCTCAGGCCGGGCGCCGACTACGGCTGGCCGGCCGACGGGCCGGCATCGGTGCCACCGGCACGCACCCTGCCGGCGGCCAGCACCGGGGGCGGCGGGTGCGCGCTCGCGGCCAACCAGCTGTTCGTGGCCACCTCGACCGGCCGATCGCTGGCCGTCGGCGCGGTGACCCGCAACGCTGTCGGGACGTTCAACAGCAGCCTGCAGAACAAATACGGTCGACTGGCCACCGTGGTCGCCGGAACGGACGGCGCGCTCTGGCTGACCACCCGAAACCGGGACGGCCGGGGCACTCCGATCGCCGACGACGACCGGGTGATCCGGATCTCGCCGTCGGACAGCACCGCGAGCCCGGTCACCTGAGCCGGACCGGCGGCGGTTGCCGGTTCAAGCGCGGGTGCGGCGCCGGTGGCCGATGCCGGGGTGCCAGGACTCGACCACCAGCAGGTCGACCGGCCCGTCCGGACGGGAGTTGGTGACGTAGGTCAGCACCGCTTCGGTGATGTCCAGCGTGAAGGAGGCCGCGTCCGGCGGGGTGTCGGCCGCCGGCTCGGCGTCGACCAGCCGCCCGGCCAGCTTCGCCTCCCCCAGCCAGGCCCCGGGGTCGCCGGGCGGTGGTTCCAGGGTCGGCGAGTGGATCGCCACCCGCGGATCCCGCCGGACGTCGGCCAGCTTCACCGAAGCCGGCATCATGCCCAGCGTCACCTGCCCGTCGGCGATCCGCAGCTCGGTGCCGCTGATCCGTGGCGAGCCGTCGCGGCGCAACGTCGCCAGGGTCTTGTTGGTTCCCGCGTCGAAGCGCTCGCGCACCCGAGCGGCGAAGTCCGGGGCGTCACGCGCCAGTTCTTGCCAGCTGGCCATGCCGGATGTTCTACCAGCCGGCACCGACAACGCCGAGCGTCCCGCAACGCCTCCGGCCAGGAGCCGGGCGTCCCGAAGCCTCCGGTCAGGAGGAGCGGCTCGACTTCCCCTACCGTCCGGTCAGCACGCCGCTCCTGGGCACTTCCAGCAATCGGGTGCGCACCCGCAGCCGCCGGCCGTAGCCGTCCGGGTCGTGCTCGATCAGCGCCTCGTGCAGGCTGCGCAACGCGTGGTGCGGCACTCCCGGCCACAGGTGGTGAACGGTGTGATAGCCGTCGTTGTGCGGATGCACCACGAGCCGCTGCCACCGGCCGAGGTTGGAGATGGTGGCGTCGAAGACCGTGTCGGTACCGGCGTACACGTGTTCGGAGGCCTCCCCGATCAGCCGGATCATCGGCAGGACCAGCAGGAAGCCGACCAGCCACACCGCTGTCGCCAGCATCGCCGCCCGGCTGCCCAGGATGATCGCGGTCGGCGCCACCGCGATCACCGTCCACAGCAGCGGGAGCACCAGGTAAACCGGGCTGGTGCGCAGGGTGCGCATCCAGCCGATCTGGTAGCGCGGCAACAGCCGGACCAGCTGCCCGGCGGCGGCCCAGCGCGAGCCCGCCGGCAGTTCCTCCAGCCCCAGCTCGAGGTAGCGCTGCCGGTCCGGGTCCTGGCCCGTGCCGAACCGGCCGTGGTGCAACAGGTGGCTGGCCCGGTAGTCACTGATCCGGGCGCCGGTGGGCATTCCCGCCAGCGCGAACGCCAGCACGTCGTTGCATCGGCGGTGACCGCGACTCCAGTTGTAGTGCGAGCTCTCGTGCACCAGGCATTCCAGAGCGCGCAACTGCCGGGCGACCACCACGACCGCCACCGCCACCGCGACCACGCCGGCGATCAGCGGAGCGTGCAGCGCCAGGAAGCAGGCCGCCGCGACCACGAGCCAAATCACCGCGTGGTCGCCGACCGCGACGGCCAGGGTCAGCCCGCACCTGGTCCGGTGCGCGTCGGCGATGATCGAACGCATGCCCTTGGGAGGGGAATACCCTCGCCGATAGGCCGGTGGCGCCGTGTTCGGGGCAGCCTGAAGCACGGTTTCAGATGAGGCAAGCATCAGGATTCTCTCGAAGATGGAAAGAAGGAATGGATCGGCCGCGGCGGGGCGGGATCAGTCGAACGGAAGCACCTTGAGGTTGAGCTCGGCCTCGCAGCCGAGTGCGATGTCGACGATCGAAGCCGGGTGGGTCCGGGAGTCGTAGGGTCCGCGCACCGACAGCAGGCCGATCGGCTCGAAGCCCAGCGGCGCCGACCACACGTGATCGCCCCGCCCGTTGATCGCGTAGTACTCGCGGAAGTGGGGGTTGCGCAACGCGTCGCCGGCCGAGTTCTCCTCGATGACGCCGGTGCGGTAGATGAACCGGATGCAGGTCGCGACCCGGCCCGGGTGCCGGGCCAGCGCCATCCGCATCGCGTCCTCGGTGTCACCGAAGGCCGCGGCCAGGAAGATCGCCACCAGGTCGACCGCGTGCACGTCCCGGATGTTGCGGTAGACATGGCCGCCGCTGATCCGGGTGCTGAACTCCACGAACCGGAATGCGCCGTCGGCGCCGCGGCGCAGTTCGGCGTTGACCAGCGCGGTCTGCAGGTCCAGCGTCTGCACCAGCTTCTGCATCAGGCCGTCGACGGTGGCCTCCGCGGCCGCGTCCCCGAACGGCATGACGTAGAGGTCCTCCTCGAAGCACGGCGGGTTCGGCAGGCTCTTGGTGTTGATGCCGGCCAGCACGAACTTGCCGTCGACCACGGCACCGTCCACGGTGATCTCGTCGCCGGGCAGGTACTCCTCGATCAGAGCCCAGGTCTCGGGCATTCCGTTGTCGTAGAAGTGCTCGGCTCCGGTGTGGGCGATGTCGCGGATCTCGTCCAGCACGGCGCGGGCCCGGCTGGGGTCGCTGATAAGCTCGACGTTGGCGCTTCCGGCGCCACGGGTCGGCTTCACCACGAAGGGGGTGCCGACCTGGGCCATCGCCGCGTCGACGTCGGTGTCGTTGCCGATCCGGATGGACAGCGGCGTCGGCAGGCCGTGTGCCAGCAGGTGCGCACGCTGCAGTGACTTGTCGCGGGCGATCCGATCGGCCTCGGGCCGGCTCCAGCTCACGCCGTGGCGGGCGTTGGCCTCCCCCACCGAGACGATGTCCATCTCGTAGAAGGTGACCGCGAAGGGCGCCCCGGTCTCCTGCAGCGCCGTCAGGATCTCCTCGGTCAACTGGTCGGCCGAGGCACCCGGCGTCAGGATGCGCACCGATGCGTAGCGCGGATCGTCCAGGGTCGACTTCTCGTCGGTGATCAGGTGGATCGCCAGGCCGGCTTGGAACATCGCCTCGATGTGATCGTTGCGGATCATCAGGTAGTTGCGCAGGACGAGGACCACGGGACGGTTGAGGTAGGACTTCACTGCGAGATTCTCCAGACGGTGTAGATGCCGGCTGCCAGGGCAGCGGTCGCGATGGACGTGCCCCACCAGAGCGTGTCGTGGGACAGTGCGAAAATGCTCGTGCCGATTGCCGGCCCGAGTGAGAAGCCGAGGCTCTGCGCGGTCGCCAGCAGGCCCTGGTAGCGGGCTTCGGTGCCGGGCGGGGACAACTCCGCCACCGCGGCATTGGCCACCGGGGCGAAGGCCATCTCACCGGCCGTGAAGGCGATGAACGCGAGGACCACCACCACGGTCAGCGTCAGCACGGCCGCGGCCACCAGGCCGCCGGCCATCAGCAGCACGCCGGCGACGATGGGCAGCACCCAGGGCAGCCGCCGGGTCACTGCGCTGATCGGCAGCTCGAAGGCGATCACCAGCACGCCGTTCAGGGCCAGCAACGCACCGTAGAAGGCGGTGGAATAGCCATGGCTGACAAGCTGGAGCGGCAACGTGGACTGGTACTGCGCATAGACCGCCGCCACGCCGAACAGCAGCATGCACAGCACCCACGGCGGCAGGTGCCTGGCCGGCGGCGCGGTCGACGGTGTCGAGGCAGCAGCCGGGGGCTGGGCGGCATCGGCGACCCGCTCGACCAACTCGTCGGCCGCGACCGGATCGGACTCGGGCCGGGCGTGGCGCAGGCCGAGGAAGATGACCAGGGCGCAGGCGGTGTAGGCGACCGCCTCTACGGCGAACAGCTCGGTGTAGGACCGGCTCGCCAGCACACCGGCGATCAGCGCGCCGAGGGCCGCGCCGACGTTGAGCGCGAGGCGGAAGAAGGCGAAAGTCGGCACCCGATCCGCGGGGTCGGTGTTGACGATCAGCAACGCGGAGGCGGCCGGGGTGTAGGACTGGGTGCACAGCGACACCAGGCACACCGCCAGCACGATCAGCGAATGTGTCGGTGAGGCAACCAGGATCGAGACCGCGGCGGCCGATGCCAGCATGGACAGCACCAGGGTGGAACGGTGCCCGATCCGGTCGGCGAGCCAGCCGCCGGCCAGCGATCCCACCATGCCGGCGACGCCGATCGCGACCAGCACCGCCGGCAGCGTCTTGGCGGCGAAGCCCCGGTCGGTGAGGAAGAGCGTTGCGAAGGTGGCGAAGAACGACCCCGTCCGGCTGACGAAGATGCCGAGGATGAGGATCCGCACCGGGCGGGGGGTGTGCAACACCACCTGCAGAACCGAGCGCGGTTGCTGCCGGGCCTGGGTGGCAGCCGTCATAGACCGACCTCGGTGCGCAAGTCGCTGGAGTCCACGACCACCTCGGCCGCGGCTGCCCGCAGTGCGGTCAGGCAGGATTCGCGGCTGTCGGCATGGCAGACCAGCGCCGCCATCCGGGACATGTAGCCGCGCGGCGGCAGCAACAGCTCCTCCTCCGGGTGGCACAGCGCGATGAAGGAGTCCAGCCCCGCCAGCTCACCGGCCGGCTTGGCAAGCCGGATCGAGTGCAGTTGCAGGTCGTGGTCGGGATAGAGGAAGCGGATCGCGGCAACGCCCCGATCGGTGCGGCTCAGGTCCGGTGCCACGCCGAGGGCCAGGTCCGCGGCGGCACCGGCAAGGTCGATCCCGTGGGCGAGCAGCCCGAGGTACGGGATGAGATCGCCACCCTGGCGGGCATTCATCTCGATGATGCGAGCGCCCCGGGAGCTCAGCCGCAACTCGGTGTGCGTGACCACGTCGTCCAGTCCGGCGACCTCGTGCGCGCGCTGCAGCATCTCGACCGCCTCGGCGGGAAGTGCCAGCTCGGGCCGGGGCGGGACGATGTGGCCGATCTCCTCGAAGTAGGGCTCCAGGCCGGTCTCCTTCTCGGCCACCACCATCGGCGTCACGACGCCGCCGTGCACCACCGAGTCCACGCTCAGTTCCGGACCGTCGATGTACTCCTCGATCAGGACGCCGTCGTAGCGCGAGCGGATGGTGCCGACCCGGGCGGTCGCCGCATCGTCGAAGGCCAACTCGAGCTGGTCGGGGCTGCTCACCAGCCGCACCCCGGCGCTGCCGCCCAGTGCACGCGGCTTGAGGACCACCGGCAGGCCGATCTCGGCGACGACCTCACGGGCCTGCTCGATCGAGTGCGCGACACCGAACCGGACCGCTCCGACGTCCTGGCTCTGCAGCAGCGCGCGCAGCTCGCTCTTGTCCTTGACAGCCCTGACCGCGGCAGCCGACGGCCCGGGCAGGCCGAGCAGTTCGGTCAGCTGGGCCCACAGTTCGACGTAGCGCTCGTCGTAGGTGAGCACCGCGTCCACCGCGCTGGTCCGCAGCCGCTCGAGAGCGGCCGGGAAGTCGTCCAGGTCCAGAACCACCGAGTCGACGCAGTATGGCGCCTCCCAGGTCGGAGCCGACTTGGCGACCAGCACGATGTCGGCCTTGCGGGCCACCGAACGCAACGCGTACTCCCGGTAGGCAGCCTCGCCGCTGCCGATGAGCAACAGCCGCTTGCGGGAACTCATGCGCCCGGGTACTGCTCGGCGTCGAGGAAGGTGGTCACCGCGGTGACGCCATCCTGCGGCGCGATGATGTAGCTGCAGCCGTCCGGCCCGGCGGTCGAGCCGTGGACGGTGTTGGCAGGCAGCTCGATCCTGGTCCGTGGCGGGCAGTCGCGTCGCTGGACGGCGCCGCCGTCC
>JAVEEO010000030.1 GCA_030840415.1 Pseudonocardiales bacterium
GTGGTGTTTGATACTCGTCATGCCCGTCTCACACTTCGTCCGCGGCGTACCGGTCGCGGCTGCCGGCACCGTGCTCGCCCTGCTGCTGGCCGGTTGCGGAGATGCCTCCACCCCGCGCTCGGACCGCCAGCAGGAGGTGCGCTCCAGCGACACCAACGTCAAGCTGACCGACTGCGCCTCGGAGTGCACCGGCGAGCTCGACGGCGCCAAGTACGCCATCAAGCTGCCGCAGAAGTGGAACGGCACCCTGCTGCTGTACTCGCACGGCTACCGGTTCGCCGCACCCGCGCCGCCGAGCTTCGACGCCGTCGACACCAGTCCCCAGGTCAGCTCCACCGACACCGACGGCTCCGGCTCGGACGCGCTGAGCGAGAGCCTGCTCCAGGCCGGCTACGCCCTGGCGGGCTCGTCCTACAAGTCCAACGGCTGGGCGGCCGCCGACGGCGTCAAGGCCGGCACCGACCTGCACGCGCAGTTCGTGAAGCTGGTCGGCACCCCGAAGCGGACCTACGTGTGGGGCGACTCGCTGGGCGGCCTGGTCACCGAACTGCTGGCCGAGACCCATCCGGACTGGGTGGACGGGGCCGCGCCGATGTGCGGCGTGCTGGCCGGGCCCAACGACAACTTCGACGTCGCCCTCGACGTCGCGTTCGCGGTCAAGACCCTGATCGACCCGCAGCTGAAGCTGACCGGCTACACCGACCAGGCCGACGCCAGTGCCAACTGGCAGCATGCCGCCGAGGCGGTGCAGAAGGCGGCGGCCGACGTGGCCGGCGGCGGCACCGGCAAGGTGATGCTGATCGGCTCGCTGGTGGATGCGCCGACGGCGACCCAGACCTACGACGGCCACGACCTGCCCTCCCAGGTCAAGGCCCGGGTCGAGGCAGTGCTCACCGCGCTCGCGTTCGGCACCAGCGGCCGCTACGAGCTGGAGCAGCGGATCGGCGGCAACCCCTCCGACAACTCCGCAGCCGACTACGCGAAGCGGATCGACGCCGCCGAGACCGGCCTGATCAGCACGGTCGGCGGCAACCCGCAGGCGCTGCTGCAGCAACTGGCGGCGGCCCCCCGGGTGAGCGCCGACGCCACCGCCCGGGCCGCCTTCGAGCAGTTGGGCGATCCCACCGGAAAGTTAACCGTGCCGACGGTGACCATGCACACCGAGCAGGACCCGCTGGTGCTGGTGCAGAACGAGTCGGTGTTCGCCGGCCGGGTGCGCGCCGAGCAGCGGTCCGGCCAGCTGGTGCAGCTGTTCATCAAGCCGCCGGCTACCTACTCCGAGACCACCAAGGCACCGTACGGGGCCGGGCACTGCCGGTTCTCCGACGGCCAGCGGCTGGGCCTGGTCAAGGTCCTGGACGAGTGGGTGCGGCGCTCGGTGCACCCGAGCCCGACCGGGTCGGCCGGCGCGATCGGCGAGGGGATCGACCCGTCCTACGTGCCGGGTCAGTGGCCGGCCGCTGAGTCCAGCTGAGCCGCGGTGGCGCTCTGCCGGCTGCCGTTCCCACGCCCGCGCCGGTAGCCGGGCGCCAGCCGCAGCAGCACCGCGGCGGCTGCGGTCAGCAGGTTGAGCGCTGCCATCAGCCCGATCACCAGCCGCACCGAGGGGTGCGGGCCCAGGCTCAGCGCCAGCGCGGCCTCACCCGCCACGCTGGCCCAGATCAGCCCGGTCACCATCACGTTGCGCACCGCGAGGCCGGCAACCAGGGTGAACTGCAGCACGGCCAGGCAACTGCCGAGCACCGCGAACAGCCAGGCGTCCTCGCGAAGCAGCGGGTACCGGCCGCCGCCGACCACCTGGGTCACCAGGTCGGCAAGCAGCCAGCTGCCCCCGACCAGGAGCAGCCCCAGCCCGGCGATCCCGGCGACGGCCCGGGCGAACAGCCGGTGGTGGCGGTCGGAGTCGGTCAGCGAGGCGAACAGCACGTTGGCCACCGACTGCGGCAGCCACAGGCTCGCCTTGGTCAGCACCGACCCGGCGGCATAGACCGCGGCCGCCGAGGTGCTGAGCACGTGCCGGGCCAGCAGCACGTCGCTGACGCTGAGCAGCAGGAATACCCCGTAGGCGTGCGAGGCATGCCCGGCTTCGGTCACCACCGACAGCAGCGCGTGCCGGCCGGCCCGGCGCAGCTCCGGCAGCGCCAGCACGCAGCCGAGGGCCGGCAGGCTCACCCCGATGGCGAGCGCGGCGATCGCGGTGGTGCTGGTGCCGCCGGCCAGCAGTCCCAGCAGGCCGGCGCCGGAGCGGCCGGCGGTGCCGACGAAGGTCGCCACCGCCAGGCCGGTCAGCCGCTGCTCGCCCTGCCAGACGCCCTGGCACAGGCCCTGGACCGCGGTGCCGGGCATCGACAGCGCCACCAGCAGCGGGCCGGTCAGTCCGGGCAGGTGCAGAAAGGCCGCCAACGCCGGTGACAGTGCCGCGATCAGCACCGCGGCGGCCAACCCGATCCCGAGGCCGGCCTCCAACAGGCCGTCCGCCTCGCCGGTGGCGACCCGACGGGCGGCGACCGCCTGCAGAGCGAACGAGGGCACCGACCCGATCAGCAGCAGGTTCAGCAGGCTGACCAGCTCGGCGTAGTCGGCGGTCCCCAACCGGCGGGCGGCGGCCAGCAACAGCAGGTAGCTCAGCGCGTTGCCCAACCAACCGGCCACCGTCACCCCGAGCAGGCCGCGGGCGCTGGGCACCGGGTCGGTCGGGGCCGGCCGGTCTGCCGGTCCGGAGGCGTCCGGTCGGCCGGTGGCCGCGGTCCGGCCCGCCCGTGGCCGTAACGGCAGTGCCCGCTTGGCCACGCCTCGCCCAGCCTCTCTGCCCGGATAACGGTTACAGTCTGGCGGCTGCGGAAATCCTCCTACGCCAGCACGCTGGGACCGAGCCTAACGACCGAGGCGGCCGGGAGAGGAGCGGCGGTGCGTTCGCCAACCCGTTCGGTGCTGCTGGCCGACTGCTGGGTCCTCGGATTGAGCCTGGCGCTGCTGTGGCCGCAGCGGCTGGCCGGCTACGGGCTGGGTCACGACATGGTGTTCACCCCGCACCAGCCGCTGACCCGGCAGTCGTTCGGGCTGGGATCGGTGGCGCCGCGGGCGGTGCCGCTGGATGCCCTGGTGGCACTGGCCAGCCGGCTGGTGGATGGTGCGGTGCTCGGCCGGGTGGTGCTGCTGGTGCCGCTGCTGCTGGCCGGCTCGGGCTGCCTGCGGTTGCTGCGGCCCCGCTCGCTGCCCGGCCTGCTGGCGGTGGCCGGTTTCGCGGTCTGGAACCCGTTCGTGGTGGAGCGGCTGGCGCTGGGGCAGTGGGCGCTGCTGTGGGCCTACGGGGCGCTGCCCTGGCTGGTCCGAGCCGCCGGCCGGTACGCCGACGCCGGGCTGGGCCGCAGGCCCGGCAAGCCGCGCAAGCCCGGAACCGAACCGGACCGGGGCGGCGAGCCGGAGCGGGCCGAACCGGACCGGACCGAACCGGGCGGTGCCAGCCTCGATCCCCGCCGGCTGGCCTGCGACAGGTGGCTGCAGCTGGCGGCGCTGCTGTGCTGGCTGGCCTGCTGTGCGATCACCCCGACCGGCGCGCTGATCGGGGCCGGCGTGGCGGTGGTGGTGGCCGGTTCCCGGCGGCTGTCGCGGCTGTTGCCGGTGCTGGCGGCGGCGGTGCTGGTCCAGTTGCCCTGGCTGGTGCCGGCGCTGACCTCACCGGCCGGCACGACCAGCGATCCGCGCGGGGTGGCCGCATTCGCCGCCCGGGCCGAACGTCCCGGCGGTGCGGTGGCCAGCCTGCTCGGCCTGGGCGGCATCTGGAACTCCGACGTCACCCCGGCCAGCCGGGCCGGCCTGCTCGGCTACCTGGGCACCGTCGCCGTGCTGGCCGCCTTGGTGGCCGGGCTGCCGGTGCTGCGGGCCGGGCTGGGGGAGCGGCTGACCAGGCGGCTGGTGTTGCTGGGGCTGGCCGGGCTGGTGCTGGCGGCGGTCGGCAGCCTGCCGGGCGCGGCCGCCGGCCTGCGCTGGGCGGTGCGCGAACTGCCCGGCGCCGGGCTGCTGCGCGACGGCCAGAAGTGGCTGATGCCGTTCGTCCTGCTGGCGGTGCTGAGCACCGGCGCCGCGGTGGACCGGCTCGCCGACCGGCTGGCGGCCCGGTTGCCCGGCTGGCCGGCGGTGCTGGGGGTGCTGGCGCTGCCCCTGGTGCTGCTGCCCGACGCCCCGGCCGTGCTGCGGCCGCCGTTGACCCCGGTGCGCTACCCGGCGGCCTGGCAGCAGGTCGCCGACCGGGTGCGCGGAACCCGGCAGGCGGTGCTGGTGCTGCCGTTCGGCTCCTACCGCAGCTTCGGCTGGGCGCCGGGCCGGACGGTGCTGGACCCGGCGCCGCGCTGGCTGCCGGCCGAGACGGTGGTCGAGGACCGGCTGGTGGTCTCGGGGCTGACCCTCGGCGGCGAGGACCCGGCAGCCGGCCGGGTGGCGGCGCTGTTGGCGGGCCGTCCGGGCCCGGTCGCGCTGGCCGAGGGGCTGGCCGGGCAGGGCATCGGCTGGGTGGTCCGGGAGACCGACACGCCCGGCCCGGCGCTGCCCGACCTGCGCGGCCTGCAGCCGGTGCTCACCGGCGGCGCGGTGCAGCTGTATCGGGTGCCGGGTCCGGTCGCCGCCGTGGCACAACCGGCCGGCCGCCGCTGGGCGGTGCTCGGTCTGGACCTGCTGGTCGCCGCGCTGGTGCTCGCGGCGTTCGGCCTGAAATCGGCCTCGGCCACTCAGCGGTTGCTACACTCGCCGGTAACATCCGGCTAGCCGGGTTCTCAGCTCGAAGGGGTAACTGTGGGCAAGCTGATCTCGGCGGCGGTCGCGGGCATCATCGGCGCACTGCTGGCCGGAACCGCCGTGTGGGGTGTGGTGGATTCCGCGACCAAGGCGCCCAGCAAGAACCCGGCCAGCGCCCCGATCGTCTCCTACGGCAACCGCTGATCCTGCCGGTCCATCAGCAGGTGCTCGAACGCCTCCGCTGAGCGCTGCCAGTCGAAGCTCTGCGCCCGGTTGCGGGCCTTCTTTCCCATTGCCAGCCGCGCCTCGGTGTCGGTCAGCAGCGCCCGGCACTGGCTGATCAACTCCTCGAGATCGGCCACCAGGACGCCGGTCTCGCCGTCGACGATCGACTCGGTCACCCCGCCGGCGAAGGAGTAGGCGATCACCGGCACCGACCGGGCGGCGGCCTCCATGATGGCGATGCCCCATCCCTCCTTGATCGAGGGCGCCAGCATCAACCAGCTGGCATCCAGCAGCGCGTCGCGTTCGGCGTCGCTGACGTGGCCGTGGAAGGTGACCAGCTCGGCGACGCCGAGTGCCTCGGCGGCCGCCGCCAGCTCGGCCGACCACCAGCCCGAGCCGATCACGTCCAGCCGCAGCTCGGGCAGCTCCCGGCGCAGCCGGGCGATCAACTGCAGGGCGTGCTCGACCTGCTTGTGCGGCACCAGCCGGCCCAGCACGCAGATCCGCGGGGTGGCCGAGCGCGGCTGCAGCCGGGACGGGTGCGGCACGTCGATCCCGTTGCACACCACCGAGATCCGGTCCGGGTCGATGCCCAGCTGCGCCAGGTCGTGCCGGCTGGACTGCGACACCGTGATGTAGGGCTGGCGCCGGTACAGCCGCGGAGCCAGCCACGATTCCACCCACCAGCCGATCCGGCCCCGGACGCCGGGGTAGATGATCTGCCACTGCTCGCGGTGCACGTGGTGCACCAGCACATGCAGCCGCCGCCGGCGCACCAGTGGGGCGGCGAACGGAATGCCGTTGTGGACGTCGACGACGATGTCGGCACGCCGGCCGGCCCTGCCGAGCAGGTAGGCCAGCCCGCGCGGGTACACGCTGAGCCAGCCACCGCGGCGGCGGAAGGTGAGGCCGTCGCGGACCTCGTCGGCCGGGGCGTTGGGGTGGGCGGCGCAGCAGATCGTCACCCGGTGGCCGCGACCGGCCAGCCAGCGGGCCATGTGCTCGACGTAGACCTCGGAGCCGCCGCCGTCCGGGTGGCTGGTGTCGCGCCACACCAGGAAGACGATGTGCTGCGGCGTCGCTGACAGGTCCATCGCTCCCCGACCGGGTGAAAAGAGTTACTGGAGGGTAGCCCAGGAACCTTGCGAGGCAGAGTCCCTTAGCCGTTGTCGCGGCGCAGCGGGTACCGTGCGCGGGTGCCTCCAGTCGTCCCCGCGCCGACGTCCGGAGTGCCCGGTTCCGTGCAGCGGCTGCGGCTGCTGGCGGTTTCCGTCACCCTGCTGCTGCTGACCTTCGCCCAGGACGCCGGCTCGACCGCGGCCGACACCAAGCTGGACCTGGTCATCGATCCGGCCCGGTTCCTGGGCCGGTCGATCCGGCTGTGGGAACCGAACGGTTCGGCGGGGCAGCTGCAGGACCAGGCCTACGGCTACCTGTTCCCGATGGGCCCTTTCTTCCTGCTCGGCAAGCTGCTGCAGCTGCCGCCGTGGGTCATCCAGCGCTCCTGGGAGTCGGCCCTGCTGATCGCGGCGTTCCTCGGCGTCGTCCGGCTCGCCGGGCTGCTCGAGATGCGGGGATTCTGGCCGCGGGTGGCCGCCGGGCTGGCCTACGCGCTGGCCCCCCGGATGCTGACCGAGCTGTTCTCCATCTCCTCGGAGCTGCTGCCGGTCGCAGTGCTGCCGTGGGTGCTCCTTCCCCTGGTACGGGGCAGCCGGACCGGTTCGCCGCGGCGGGCGGCGGCCGGCTCCGGGGTGGCGCTGCTGTTCGCCGGCGGCATCAACGCCTCCGCGACCCTGGCGATCCTGCCGGTACCGGCGCTGTGGCTGCTGACCCGGGCCCGCGGCCCGCGGCGGGCGGCCCTGCTGCGCTGGTGGCTGCTGGCGGTGCTGCTGTCCTCGCTCTGGTGGGCGATTCCGCTGCTGGTGCTGGGCAGGTACAGCCCGCCGTTCCTGAACTGGATCGAGTCCGCCGCCGTCACCACCTCGCAGAACTCGCTGATCGCGTCGTTGCGCGGCGTCGACCACTGGCAGGCCTACCTCGGTCCGCAGGTCTGGCCGGCCGGCTGGGTGCTGGTGGTGACGCCGGCGGCGATCGCCGCGACGGTGGCGGTGGCCGCGCTCGGCCTGGGCGGCCTGGTGGCCTCTGCCCACCGCCACCGGACCTTCCTGCTGTCGAGCCTGCTGCTCGGGCTGGCGCTGCTGACCATGGGTCATCGCAGCGGGATCGGGCCTCCGTTCCCAGGCACCGTCCAGCATCTGCTCGACGGCCCGGCGAGCCCGTTCCGCAACGTGCACAAGTTCGACCCGCTGGTCCGGCTGCCGCTCTCACTCGGCTTCGGCTTCCTGCTCGCCCGGGGGCTGCCCGAGCGCGTCCGGCTGCTGCGCCGGCCCGAACTGAGCCTGGCCGCACCCCGGCTGCTGGGCGTGCTGGCGGTGCTGGCGCTGGGTGCGGTGGCGATCGGGCCGGCCTTCGGCGGCCGGATGGTGCCGCAGCCGCGCCCGGTCACCGAGCCGGCCTGGTGGGGCCAGGCAGCCGACTGGCTGAAGGCCAACGCCGACGGCGGCCGGGCACTGGTGGTTCCCGGTGCCGGCCGGCCCACCATGGTGTGGGGTCAGACCGTCGACGACCCGCTGCAGCCGGTGGCCCGCAGCCCCTGGACGGCGCGGGACGCGCTGCCGCTGGCCCAGCCCGGCTACATCCGTTTCCTCGACTCGATCGAGCAGATCCTGGCCCGCGGCGAGCGCAGCGACACCTTGGGCTCGTTGCTCGCCCGCGGCGGTATCAAGTACCTGCTGGTCCGCAACGACCTCGACACCTCGGTGGCCGCGGCCACCCGGCTGGCTTACGTGCACACCACCATCGACAACTCGCCGGGGCTGCGGGAGGTCCAGCACTTCGGTGTCGACTTCGGCGCCTCGCCGATCCCGGGCAGCGTGGTCGACAGTGGCAGCTGGGGTGACGCGCCGGCCGTGCAGCTGTACCAGGTGGCCGGTTACACCGGGACGGTCGGCCTGCTGGCCCAGGATCGCGCGGTAGCGGCACCCGATTCCGCGTCCGAAGCGCTGGCCACCCTCGCCGAGCGTGGCCTCGGCGTGCAGACGCCGGTGCTGTTGGGCCCGACCGCCGCCGGACGGCCGAACGGGCGGCCGACCGTGGTCGCCACCGACGGCATCCGGCGTCGGGAGATCACCTTCGGCACCCCCGGCCAGAACGCGACGACGCTGGACGCGCAGACCCCCTACCTCGCGTCCCGGGCGGCGCACGACTACCTGCCCGACGATGCCGGGCCACTGTCGGCCACCAGCCTGCGTGGCGTGGCGTCATTGCGGGCATCCTCGTCCGGGGCCGACCCGGACGCCGCGCTCAACCGGTCGGCGGCCAACGGGCCGTACGCGGCACTGGACGGCGACCCCGGCACGGCCTGGAAGAC
>JAVEEO010000040.1 GCA_030840415.1 Pseudonocardiales bacterium
GGACGCCCATCGGCGGGGCGACTATTCGTCGAACAGCAACTGCTTGCAATTCAGCCTGCAAACGGCGCGGGCGCGAGGCTGCACGCCCTCCGGCAACAGGCAAGGCCGAATCACACCCACCGGCATCGCGAGGAAAGAAGGACAGGGCAGTCATTTACGCATGTGAATATTTCGTGAGGGAGGTTCCGGCACGCGGGACTTCCCCCGTCACCCCTACTAAGACCCGCGTGCCGGAAAGAACAACGATAGGACAGAAGCACCGGCAATCAGCCTCGGATCGTGCTCGAGCAGCCCTTTCCAGCAATGGGTCGGCGCGGCGCTTTCGTATTCGCATCAGTCAGGGATCGGGCAGAAATCAAGTTGCCCTTCGTGTCATCGCGCCCCCGTTCCGGCCGGCGCCGGGCAGGTTCGGCAGGTAGACACCGATCCAGCCACTCGCCTAATGCGCTATTGACACACAATTAGCGCGGCAACCGGCGGCCGGTAATTTGCAGACACCTTATCGATCCCGCTTGATCGACTGCGGGCTGGCCGCTCGACGGCGGGGTCACCCTCCAGCGCACGGGGTCGGACGGGCCCGGGCGGACCGGCCCGCGGTCGCCGGCGCAGCCCGCGCTGGTGTCGCTGGATCGCAGCGATCAGCGAGAGATTGCCATGTAACACAGCACATTCGGTTGCCAGCGACGCACTCGCTTGCGGCCAGCAAGCGCGATTCCGATAGCCACCACCAGGTCTGCGGCGACAACCGACGGACCCCGCAGGGCCGCCTGCGAGCCACCGTCCCGGCTACCGGGGTTCCGGTTGGACCACCCCGTGAAGGACCCTCCGGCTCACCCACTTCCAGGCCAGTAAACACCGGCTGTTCGCTGCCTGCGGAGCCCTCCGGCGCCCGCATTGAGACCTCTTGCAGACACTGGCGATTGCCTCTCCACGCGTGCGCAGCTTGTAGCGAAACTTCCCTTTTAGCGTCCCGCCCGGCAGAATAAAGGTAGCTCGCAGCAACGGCTCGACTGCAGCGGGTGACGGGTACGGGTTCGGTATGTCTCTTTTACACACATGGTGCTAGGGTCAGGCCTCGTCGAGGCTTGGTCAATGCAGCAGGTACTCATCAAGAATGTCAGGGTGGGCACAGTCATGTCATTGTCCAGGACAATTTGCGTTTCGGTTGTTCGAGCTACCAGACTGCCC
Source organism: Pseudonocardiales bacterium (assembly GCA_030840415.1). Lineage (GTDB taxonomy): Bacteria > Actinomycetota > Actinomycetes > Mycobacteriales > Jatrophihabitantaceae > Jatrophihabitans_A. The sequence goes on from JAVEEO010000040.1 coordinate 1,189, forward strand.
TCTGCCCTGTTGGATCGGCGGATCCCCCGGCTGTACCCGAGGCCTGAGCGAAACCCTCGAATTGTCATCGAGTGACCCGCTCGTAGTTGCTTGCGGTACCGACCATGCAAATTTCCGCTAGTTAACCCCTGCCCGCGCACAAGTGTGGCGGCGTGAGACTCGACTTAGTAGGAACAGATCCAAGGAGGAACTGTGCAAACTGCTGTTGAACGCGTGATTACCAATATGTGGGACCGGTACGACGAACCGTTGTCCCTCGAGGATATGGCGGATATGGCGGTGTTCAGCCGGTTCTACTTCTCGCGCTTCTTCCGCAGCCTCACCGGTACGTCGCCGGGGCGGTTCCTCACGGCCATCCGGCTCTACCGGGCCAAGAACCTGCTGCTGGAGACCAGCATGAGCGTCACCGACATCTCCTACCACGTGGGTTACAACAGCCCGGGCACGTTTTCCAGCCGGTTCACCCGCAGCGTCGGCATTTCACCGGCGCGCTATCGCTACCTGTCCGAGGCCGGTATTCCGGCCCCGGAGGCGCCGGTGCCCACCGGCAATCAGGTGGGAACAGTGCAGGGTTCGCTCACCGCGCCCGAGTCGAGCGTGCCGACCCGGGTGTACGTCTCGCTTTTCGACAGCACCATTCCGCAGGGCACCCCGATCGCGTGCGCGATTCTCGACGGGACCAGCCACTACGAGTTACCCGCCGTTCCGGAGGGCCAATGGTTCCTGCACGCCACCGCGGTCGCCGTGCACAACCTCGACCCGCGGCCATGGATGCGCAAGCCGGTGTTCCTGGCCGCCAGCCGGCCGGTCAAGGTGGTCGCCGGCCGCACCGCGATCGCGCATGTGGAGTTGCGCCCCCCTCTGTTGATAGATCTGCCGATCCTGCTCGCACTCCCCGAACTGGACAGTCGCACGCCGGTACCTCCGGCCGTGCCCACCGCCTCGCCGGAGGCGGACTGGCAGCCACCGGCCCCGCTCGATGCGGCTGGCGCGAACCGGGTCTGGGCCGAGGACGGCAGCCTGCTGGTGACCTGATCCCCCCGCCTGACAGCAGGGTCGTCCGACGCCCTGTCCTACCCGAGCGGGTGCACCACCAGGAACTTCGGTGGTGCACCCGCTCGGGTATCGGCGTGCCGGCAGCCTGCGACCGGCGTCGGATCGGGCCGGCCGGCCCCGGGTGGACCAGGGCCCGACCGCCCAGCCGCTCAGCACTGGCAGGCCAGCCACCAGCAAGCCCCAGGACAGGACATGACAGCCTGGCCGGCGAGGTGAGCGGCCGCCGAGCCCGGGGAGGTCAGCGACCGGCCGGTGAGCCGGGTGCGGGCCTGGTAGCCCGACGCCAGCTGCTCCGATGCCAGGCAACGACCTCAGAGCTGGCAGGCATGACAGAGGCATGACAGAGGCATGACAGAGGGCATGACAGAGGGATGACAGAGGCCAGCAGACAGATAACGGCCGGGCAGGTCAGTACCTGCCCGGCCGCGGCTCGTCGAACTAGACGGGAAGTACCCGCATCGGCAGCCCGCCGCGAACCCGCAGCGAGAGCATCGGCTCGGCCACCACCCGGTAGCCGGGCTGCTTGGTCAATCGCAGCTTGCGCACCACCGACGAGAGGGCGAAGACCGCCTCCATCATCCCGAGATGGTTGCCCACGCAGAACCGAGGACCCGCGCCGAACGGGATGTAGGCGTAGTTCGGCCGGTTGCCGGTTCGACTGGGATTGAACCGCTCGGGATCGAAGCGCTCCGGATCGGGCCACAGCTGCGGGTGACGATGCATGGTGTACGGGCAGACCACCACGTCGGCGCCGGCCGGCACGGAATACCCGCCGATCTCGTCGTCGGCCTGGGCCAGCCGTGGCAGGATCCAGACCGGTGGATAGAGCCGCATGACCTCCTCGATCACCATCGAGGTGTAGGTCAGGTTGTGCAGATCCTCATAGGTCGGCGGCCGGTCGCCGAGCACCTCGACGGCCTCGTCGTGCAACCGTTGCCAGACCGCCGGGTGCTTGTCGATCAGGAAAAACGTCCAGCTCAGCGTGCTGGCCGTGGTCTCGTGGCCGGCCAGCAGCAGGGTGACCAGTTCGTCGCGCATCCGCTGCTTGCCGACCGCCGGATCGGGTTCGCGCCGCGTCGAATCGATCAACCGCGACATCACATCGTCGCCGTCGCCGTCGGTGCGTGCCAACCGGTCTGCCACCAGCGCGTCGACGACCCGCTCGAGCTCCTCGCGCGCCTTGCGGAACCGCAGCTGTTTGGGCAGCGGCACCCACATCGGGACCATTCCCAGCGTCACCATCTCGAACATCGCCTGGTCCTGGACCGACTCGAAGGAATGCCCGACGCCGGCGTAGGCGCTGAGGTCGGCGTCGAGCAGCGACCGGCCCAGTACTCCCAGGGTGAGCCCGGTCATTTCCTGGGTGATGTCGATCGGACCCGCGCCCTGGTGACGTTGTAACCGTTCCACCAGCTGTTCGGCCTCGGCCGCGATCACGCCGGCCTGCTGTGCGATG
>JAVEEO010000056.1 GCA_030840415.1 Pseudonocardiales bacterium
GGTGAACGTCGACACCGCGACGAACCGGTCCTCGGGCCCCAGCGCGAGCATCGGACGGACCGCCTCGAGCAGCGCCGCGATGCCGCCCTGGGTCACCGTCACCGCCTTGGGACGGCCGGTCGAGCCGGAGGTGAACATGGTGTACGCGGCGGCGAAGGGCGATACCCCGGGCACTCCGGCAACCGGATCCGGCGGCGCTGACGCGGGCTCGACGGGAAGCTGGGCCAGGTCGATCACCACCAGCGACCGGTCGGTCGGCGGGGGTACCGGTGCGTCCGGGGCGCTGCTGTCGACGATGATCGCGCGCACCGCGGCGTCGGCGATCATGGTGGCCAGCCGCTGGTCGGGATAGATCTCGTCCAGCGGCACGTAGCAGGCGCCCAGCGACCAGACCCCCAGCACCGCCGGCAGCAGCCGGGCGCCCCGGCGTACCAGGATCGCCACCCGGTCCGAGCCGTCGATGCCGTGCTCGCGCAGCGCCGCGGCGATGGCCCGGGCCCGGGCCCGGATCTCGGACCCGGTCAGCTCGCCGTCGCTGCCGTGGGCCAGCACCCGATCGCCGGTGCAGGCCCGTTCCAGCAGCGCCACCGCGGTCGCGTCCGGATCGGCCACCGGCCCGGCGTCCGCCCAGGTCCTGGTGACCTGCTGGTAGGCCTCGGCCGACATGATCTCGACGTCGGCGACCGGGGTGTTGCCGTTCTCGGCGAACGCGCGCAGCATCCGGCCGAAACCCTCGACGATCAGCTCGCCGGTGGCCCGGTCGAACAGGTCTCGGTTGTAGTTCAGCCGGATCCGGGGGCCGGCCGGGGCGTCGGTCACGGTCAGCTCGACCTCGAACTTCGCGGTGCCGTTCTCCAGCAGTTCCGGCCGCCAGCCCAGCCCGCCGCGGTCGGGCACCGCCCAGGACTCCTCCATCGCGAACATCACCTGCACCAGCGGCAACCGGGCCGGGTCGCGCTCGGGACGCAGCAGCTCCACCACCCGGGCGAACGGCAGTTCCTGGTGCGCCAGCGCCCGGGCGGTCGCGGCGTGCACCGTCCGGGCCAGCTCGGCCAGCCCCGCCTCCGGATCGACCGCGATCCGGACCGGCACGGTGTTCATGAACAGCCCGATCACCGACTCGGTCTCCGGCCGGGTGCGGGCGGCCATCGGCACCGCCACCAGCAGGTCACGCTCGCCGGTGAGCCGGGACAGCACGGCGGCGTAGCCGGCCAGCAGCACGGCGAACAGGGTGGTGGACTGCCCGGCGGCGACCTGGCGCAACCTGCTGGCAAGCTCCGGGTCGACGAGGGAGTCCAGGCCGTCGGCGGCGAAGGTCTGCAATGCCGGATAGGGCCGGTCGGTGGGCAGCGACAGCGCCGCCGGCACCCCGGCCAGCTCGGCCCGCCAGAACCGCTCGGCCGCCGCGTCCTCGCCGTTCTCGGCCCGCTCCAGCTGCCAGAGCGCGTAGTCGGCGTACTGGATGGCCGGCTCCTCGGTGACCGGACCGCCGCCGTCCCGGATCGACTGGTAGTCCGCCGACAACTCGGAGAACAGGACCCGGAACGACCAGCCGTCGGCGACGATGTGGTGCATCACCACCGCCAGCACGTGCCGGTCGGCGGCCAGCCGAACCAGCCGGACCCGCAGCAGCGCACCGCGACCCGGCACGATCGGGGTCCGGGCCAGCTCGTCGATCAGCGCGCGGGCGGCCGGCTCGCGCTCGCCGTCCGGCAAGTCCTCGACCGAGCTGACGGCCAGCGGCTCGGTCTCCGGATCGTCGGAGATCACCTGCACCGGCATGCCCGACTCGTCGCGGAAGGTGGTGCGCAGCACCTCGTGCCGCTCCAGGGTGGCCTGCCAGGCGCGCCGCAGGGCGTCCAGGTCCAGGGGGCCGTCCAACCACAGCGCCCAGGCGATGTTGTAGGTCGGCTGGTCCGGATCCATCTGGGCCAGCAACCACATCCGGCGCTGGCCGAAGGAGGTGGGGAACTCGTACACGGCCATGCTCAGCCTCCCGGCTTCTGGGTCGGCGGTTTCTGGTCGGCGACCACCATGCGCAGTTCCGCGCTGTAGCGCCGGCCCCGGGCGTCGGCGAGCCACGCCTGGTCCGGGGTCGGCAGCATCTCCACCACACTGACGCTCGCGCCGCTCCCGGCATCGCGACGCGAGCGGCGCAGCGCCCTCGAGATCAGGTCGATCGAGGCCAGGCTGGTGAGGTCGGCATGGATCGGCTTGCGCTCACCGGTGAAGCGCAGGAACACGTAGCGCGGCAGGCCGTGCCGCGCCGCCCAGCCGCGGGCCTGGGCGTAGCGCAACCGCTCGTCGGCGGTGTCGGCGAACGTCGGCTCGGTGGCCGGCAGGGTCCAGGACTCCCGGCTGAGCACCAGGTCGTCGATGCTGACCCGGGGCGCGTGGCTGCCACGCGGCACCGGGTGGAAGGTCTGCACGACCACCGCGCTGAGCAGGTCGCCGAGCACCTCCAGCAGGCCGAGTTCCAGCGACCCGTCCCGGCGCCGGACCCGCAGCCCGGTGGGCGAGTCGACGATCTCGCAGTCGCCGACCAGGATCAGCTTGCGCGGGTCGTAGCCGCACGAGTCGGCCGCGAAGGCCAGCCGCAGGTCGTTCTCCGAGGCCAGCACGTTGGACAGCCGGGAGCTGACCCCGCCCTCCACGGCGGTCTCGGCCAGGAACACCGCGTCCCGGCCCAGGTCGTGGCGCATGCCGGCCCGGATCGCCTCCGGATCGGAGTGGAAGGCCATCCAGGTGGCGTACCGGGTGGTGACGATGCTGGGGTGGATCTCGCCCAGCACCCAGCTGAACCTGCCGCCCGAGGCCGCGTCCGGACCGGCGATCATCAGATCGGGGCTGTGGTGCACCCCCATCGGCCAGGGCCGGGGCTGGGCCGGGAACGCCCGCGCCACCGCCGCCCGGATGTCCTCCGAGCGCAACTCGATCCGCCGCTGCTCGGACGGCTGGTGCTCCTCCGACGGCTGTTGCTCCTCCGACGGCTGTTGCTGGTCCGGCAGGCCGAGGATCGCCGACCAGCGCTGCTGCAGGGCGCGGACGGCCGGCTCGACCATCGGCGGCGGCTGGTCGAACAGCGCGTCGTTGGCCAGCAGCCAGAACTCGGCGAACGGAACCGGGGCACCGCCCAGGGCCGCGGACCGCTCGGCGAAGATCTCCCCGAAGCGCCGGGCGTACAGCGCGCCGGTCACCGCGGTGAACCACCGCGCGCTGTCGAGCACCAGCCCCAGCGCCTCGCGGGCGCCGTCCAGGGCGTCCGGCCCCAACCGGACGGTGTCGGCGCGCAGGCATTCCTCGTAGGCCAGGGTGCGGCCGGCGTAGAGTTCGCCGGCCCGCCGGGTCGGCGCGACGCCGGCGAACCGGGTGAAAGTCTCCTCCAGGCCGGCCATCGCGGCCACCACTCGCTCCGGGTCGCCGGCGGCCGCGGCGAGGGCGTCCCGGCTCTCGACCAGGGCATCGAGCGCGGCCTCGGCCGGCTCGCGGACTTCCGGGTCGTCGACCCGGGCCAGCACCGCCCGCATCGAACGCTCCGGGCGGATGTCCTGCGGCGCGATGTCGACCGTCCAGACCAGCCGGTGGTTGTCACTGAGCCGGGCCAGCACCGCGAAGACGTCCTCGGTGCTGTCGAGCCCGGCGGCCGGGCCGGCGAGCACGTCGGCGGCGACCTGGCGCGCGGTCCGGATCCCGTCGCAGGCGTGCAGCACCGCCGCCTCGGCCGCGCTGAGCTGCACCGGCGGGGCAAGCGGCAGCCGCAGCACGCTGCCGTCCAAGCCCAGGAATGGCATCCGGCGGGGCACCAGCCAGGGCCGCAGCGCCTGGATGTGCTCGGCCATCAGCGCCCGGATCGACCAGCCCTCCAGGTAGGTGACCCGGGCGCTCACCGACCCGGCCGAATCGGAGTGGGTGATCCGGACGCCGGGCTCGTCGTCGAAACGCGCCAGGCTCACCGGCCCGAAGAAGCCGATGGTGTCGTTCTTGGCGCAGTAACGCTGCAGGTAGCTGGCCAGCAGCGCCTCGTGCTGACGGTGCTTGGTGTTGCGCTTGGCCGGGTCTGGGCCACGCCGCAGCAGCGCGTCGATGCCGGTGTCCAGCGCCCGCCGGTTCTGCCAGGCGATCGCCTCGCGCAGCGCCGGCTGGCTGGCGGCCTCGTACAGGGCGCCGGTCAGCCGCCGGACCGCGGCCGGGAACTCAGCGGCATAGGCGGCTTCGGCTTCGGCGTCCCCCTGCGCATAAACGGCGTCGGCCAGGGCCGCCAGGCCGGGATCGCCGAGCGCCTCGAGCAGATCCAGCGGAAAACCGGCCGCGCGCAGGGTGACCTCGCGCCACAGCGCCCAGTCCCCGGTCATCGGCACCAGGTGCGGTGCAAGCTGCCGTTCGGTGCGGCCGGGCTCACCGGTACCGCTAGCCGCGAGTCCACCGGTACCGCCCGCCGCGGTCTCTGAACTACCGCCGGACGCGGGTTCGGCAGCCGGCGGCGTGGCGACCCGGAACGCGCCCCGGTCCCGGCGGGCGATTCCGGAGTTGCCGGCCGGCGTGGCAACCGGTGGCGCGGTTTTCGCTGTTACCGCAGGCGAATCGGGCAGGCCGGAGGATGCAGCGGCGGACGGGCCGGTGGGTGCGGCGGTGGCCGAGCCGGTCCCGACCTGGTAGCCGGCCCGGGACCGGCGGCCGATGACGCCGGGTGCCGCACGACTGGCGCTACCCGGTGCGGTGGTCGAGCGCGCCGCCTCGATGGCGGCGGCGCATTCGGCCAGGGCCGGCTCGGCGTAGAACAGGCCCATCGGCAGCTCAACCCCGAACACCTCGCGGATCCGGAACATCAGCCGGGCCGCGGACAGCGAGTTGCCGCCGAGGGCGAAGAAGTTGTCGGTACGCCCGACCGATTCCGCGCCGAGCAGCAGCTGCCAGACCTCGGCCAGCCGGCGCTCGGTCTCGCCGCGCGGCGGGTCGGCCGGCTCGCGGGCCTCGCGCTCCGGTGCCGGCAACCCGGCCCGGTCCAGTTTGCCGTTGGCGTTGAGCGGAAACCGCTCCAGCACCGCGAACCCGGCCGGCACCAGGTAGTCCGGCAACCGGTAGGCCAGGAACTCGCGCAGCAGCGCCGGGCGCAGCGTGCCGGCATCGACCCCCTCGGCCGGGGTGACGTAGCCGACCAGGTGCCGCCGCGCGCCGTCGCCGCGGGTCAGCACCACCGCCTCGCGGACCCCGGGATGGCTGCGCAGCACCGCCTCCACCTCGCCCGGTTCGACCCGGAAGCCACGGACCTTGACCTGGTCGTCGGCGCGGCCGAAGAACTCCAGCACGCCGTCGGCGCGCCAGCGGGCCAGGTCGCCGGTGCGGTAGAGCCGGCCGCCGGTGCCGGCCGGGTCGGGCACGAAGGCGCGCGCGGTGGCCGCCGGGTCGTTTGAGTAACCGCGGGCCAGGCCATCGCCGCCGGTGTAGAGCTCGCCGGCCACCCCGACCGGCACCGGCCGGAGCCGCTCGTCCAGGATCTGCACGCTGGTGTGCTGGATCGGCCGGCCGATCGGCACTGCCGAGCCCACCTGGGCCGGGTCGGTCATCTGGTGGCAGGTGGTGAACGTGGTGTTCTCGGTCGGGCCGTAGCCGTTGACCAGCGGGCGGCCGTCGCGCAGGCCCAGCACGGTCCGCACCGCGTCGGCGTTGAGCACGTCGCCGCCGGCCAGCAGCTGGTCGATGCCGGCGAGCGCGGCCGCGTCGGTCTCGACGAGCTGGTGGAACAGGCCCGCGGTCAGCCACGCCAGGCTCAGCCGCCGGGTCCGCAGCAGCTCGGCGATCTCGGGCAGGCCGAGCGGGCCGGGCGGTGCCATCACCAGGGTGGCACCGGTCAGCAGCGCACCCCAGATCTCCAGCGTCGAGGCGTCGAAGGCCACCGGGGCCAGCTGCAGCAGCCGCTGGCCGGGGCCCAGGGTGGCGAACGTCGGATCGCTGATCAGCCGGACGACGGCGCGGTGCGGCACCGCGACGCCCTTGGGCACGCCGGTCGAGCCGGAGGTGAAGCTGAGATAGGCCAGGCTCAGCGGGTGGGACAGGCCGGCCGGCAGCGCACCGTCGGCCGGCCCCGGCGAGCGGGTCAGTTCGGCCAGCTCGATCCGGTCGACGCCGGCGACCTCGGGCACCCCGGCGGCGGTGTCGCCGGCAGCGCTGTCAACGACCACCAGCCGGGCGCCGGCGATCATGCCTGCCACCCGGGCCGGCGGGCTGCTCGGGTCGATCGGCAGGTACGCACCACCGGCCTTGAGCACGGCCAGCAACACCGCGATCAGCTCCGCGCCACGCGGCAACGCCACCGCCACCGCGACTCCCCCGCCGACGCCGCGCTCGCGCAGTGCCCAGGCCAGGGCGTTGCTGCGCCGGTCCAGCTCGGCATAGCTCTGCCGACCGTCCGCCCACTCCAGCGCGACCGCGTCCGGCCGGCACGCCACCTGGGCCGCGAACAGCTCGGGCAGGCTCGCCTCGCGCGGGTAGCCGGCGGCATCGCTGTTCGAGCCGTTCCACTGTGAGCGCAGCTCGGCCTCGTCGTCGGCACCCAGCGCGAGGTCGGCCAGCGCGGCCGACGGCCGGGACGCGAACTCCACCAGGGTGGCCCGCAGCTGGGCGAGCATCCGGTCCACCGAGCCCTCGGCGAAGCGCCGGCCGTCCCAGATCATGCCGAGCTGCAGTTCGGACTCGCCGTAGCCGCAGATCGTCAGCGGGTAGGACGGCAACCGGTCCACCCGGGCGGCGATCGGGCCGGCCGGATCACCCGGCAGCCCGGCCTGCAACCGGCACCGGTCGAACATCACCAGGCTGTCCAGCAGGCCGGTGTCCACCGGCAGGCCGGCACCGCTGAGGATCTCGGCCATCGGCGCCAGTTGGTGCTGGCGGATCTCGGCGATGCCGGCGTCCACCGCGGCGAGCAGCTCGGTCACCGTCCAGTGCGGATCGATCCGCACCCGCAGCGGCACGGTGTTGATCAGCAGCCCCAGCACCTCGTCGGCGTCGGCGATGCTGGCGTGCCGGCAGGACCGGGTGACGGCCAGCACGACGTCGTTGACGCCGCCGTACCGGGACCGCAACAGAGCCCACGCCGCGCTGAGCACCGTGCTGGCGCTCAGGCCGGCGGCCCGGGCCAGCTCAGAGATCCGGTCGGAGTCCTGCCGGGACAGCACCGTCTCCAGCTTGCGCGGCTCGGCCGGCCCCGCCCGGTGCGGGCCCAGGTAGCCGGGCAGCGCCCGCGGCAACACGGTGTCGGCAAGGTAGGGAGTCCAGAACATCTCCGACTCCGGCCCATCAGCCATCTGCCACCACCTCACGAACTCCGAGAACGCCGGCCGCGGCCGCTGCGGGGCGACAAGCCCGGCCAGCCTCGCGGCGTAGCAGCGCGACAGCTCCTCGACCAGCAGCCGCATGGACCGCCCGTCGAGCAAAGCGTGATGAAAGGTAAGCACGGATCGGCACGCCGGGGCCGCCGACCCCGCGGATTGCCCGTCTGCCGGCCGGCACAGCACGCTCAGCCGGATCAGCGGCGGACGGCCCACGTCGAAGGGCTCGCGCCGGTCCGCTCGCAAGAACTCCTCGAACTCGCTGTCGACGCCGCTGGCAGGTGCCGCCGCCAAGTCGCGCCACCGGATGTCGGTGCCGGCCGCCGGATCGACCGCCTGCACCAGGCCGTACTCGTCGTGCAGTTCGAAGTAGCTGCCCAGCACCGGGTTGCGCAGCACCACATCGTGCCAGGCCGCCTCGAACTCCTCGGCCCGCAGCGGCTCAGGCCAGTCCAGGGTGATCTGCAGGACGTCGACGCCGTCCTCGGGATGGCGCAGGCTGTTGAGCACCATCCCGTGCTGGGCCGGCAATACCCGGTAGCGCTCGGGAAAAAGCGGGTCGGCGACGGCCTGCGAACCTGCCGCGGTTCTGCCGTCGTTTCCGAGGTACAAGTCAGCTCTGAACGGATTGTTCGCGGTCGGCGATCCAGGTACGCAGCGAGCGCGGCCGCATATCGGTCCAGACCTCGTCGATGTGCGCCAGGCACTCGTCCTCGGTGCCGGTGAAGCCGTCGCCGGTCCAGCCGGCCGGCAGCTCGCGGTCGGCCGGCCAGATCGAGTACTGCTCCTCGTGGTTGGTCACGACCGCGTACAGCCGGGCCTGCTGCGGATCAGTCATCAACCACTCCGGGGCACAGCGCGGCCGGGCCGCGATTCGAGTCGAGATGGATCGCGCGCACGCCGGCGCGCCGAGCGAGAATGTCACGCCCGTTACAGGGGCGCAAGGCCTGTGCAGACATTCGTCAGGCGCCGGTTCGGGCCAGCAATTGCTGGCGCATCAGGAACTTGCGGACCTTGCCGGTCGGTCCCATCACCACGCCGTCGTCGGGGATCGTGACCACCCGCTCCAGGGTGCGGGCCACCGGCTCACCGAGCGCGGCACGGACGTCGGCCTCCCGGTCCAGCGCCGGGTCGGCGTCCTCGGCCAGCACCAGCAACACCTGGGTGCGGACGCTGCCGTCGGGCTCGCGCACCGCGATCACGCTGCAGTCGCGGACGTCGGCGCGGCGGCTGAGGATGCGCTCCTCCGACAGCGCCGTGTAGAGCCAGTCGCCGTCGCCGAGATCGATCGCGTCGCTGGCCCGGTCGACGTGGTAGTAGTAGCCGTCGGCGTCCCGGTAGAGCAGGTCACCGGTCAGGTAGTAGCCGTTCAGCCTGGTGCGGAAGGTGTTTCCCGAGTCGTTCCAGTAGCCCAGCGCCAGGGTCGGCGACTTCAGCCCGCAGTGGCCCACCTCGCCGTCGGCGACCTCCTCGCCGGTCTCGATGTCGAGCAGGACCACCTCGGCGAACGGGTACGGCTTGCCGACGCACCGGCCGTAGCGGTCGCTGCCCAGCCGGTGGGTCATGTAAAACGCGCTGTGGCCCATCTCGGTCGAGCCGAGGTTGTCGATGAACTTCGAGCCGGGGACGCTGACCACGCCCTCGCCGCGCTGATAGGTCAGGTGGCTGCCGACCCCGACCAGCCGGCGGATGTGCGACTCGTGCGCGCAGTCGCCGGTGGAGGACCAGTTGCGCACCGAGCTGAGGTCGCGAGCGGCCAGGTCGTAGCGGGCCAGCTCGGCCCAGGTCACCGCGAAGCCGAACACCCCGGTCGGCCGCCAGCGCTCGATCGCGTCCAGGATCGCCTCGCCGCTGTGCCGGAACTCGCCGCCCTGCGCGCTCAGGCACAGCAGCTGGTAGCCGTTGCACAGTGCCTGGTTCATGGTGATGATGCCGGCGGTGTGGGCGGCCGGCAGCGCCGACAGCTCGCGCACCTCGCCGTAGGGCCGGGCCTCGGTCAGCCGGACCGCGCGCACCGCGGCGAACAGCCCGTGGTGGGAGTGCACGATCGCGGCCGGCATCCGGGTGGTGCCGGAGGAGTGCGTGATGGCGACCGGGTCCTGCGGGTGGTGCCGGTAGTGCGGCGGTGCCAGGGCCGGGTCGCCGGTGCCGGTCTCCTCGGCGTCGCCGAGGATCGGCACGCCCAGGTCGTGCTCGCGCAACGCGGCGTGGTCGGCGTCGGTGATCACCCCGACCCCGCGCAGCCGGCGGATGAACTCGGCCGCGACCTCGATCGGCATGCTGCCGTTGAGCAGCGCCGGGATGGCGCCCAGCCAGGTCAGCGCGAAGTAGTTGCAGAACACGTCGGCGGCCGAGGTGACATAGACCGCGACCGGGTCGCGCCGGCCGATGCCGCGCTGGCTGAACCAGTGCGCCCGGGCAGCCACCCGCTCGGTCAGCGTGGCCAGCGACAGCGGAGTCTCGGCCGGGATGCCGTCCAGGTCGCGGTCGAAGCTGACCCGCGGCAGGTCCGGATCGGCACCCAGTTCGGCCATCCGCAGCAGCACGTTGCCGGCGCCGACCTGCTCGTCGGCCGCCAGCCGCACCCGGAGGTCGCTCGGATCCACGGTCGTCCTCCCTGCCGGCTCAGGCGATCTTGCGGTTGAACAACTTCGAGGACAGCACCACGCTGAGCGCGGCCAGCACGGTGATGATCAGCGCGCCCTGCCAGACCACGTCGTCCCCGGCGTGGCCGGTGAACAGCGCCCGGATGCCGTTGGTGGCCCAGGCGAACGGATTGCCCAGCGCGACGTCGCGGATCCACAGCGGGGCCAGCGAGAGCGGGATCAGCACGCCGGCCAGCAGCGAGATCGGCTGGCTGGTGGTCTGGACCATCATGCCGAGGGTGTTCTGATCGCGCACCATCAGCGCCAGATCGTAGGAGATCGAGGTGGCCATCAGCGCCATCATCGCCAGCATCAGATAGGCGGTCAGCAGGTGCAGCGGCTGGACCCGCAGCCCCAGCGGCAGGGCCGCGATGGTGATGATCACGCCCTGGGTGACGATCAGCGTCACGTGCATCAGCGCCCGGCCCAGCAGCAGTCCGACCCGGCTGATCGGGGTGACCCGGCAGCGCTCGATGATGCCGGCCCGGATCGCCTGCAGCAGGCCGTAGCCGGCGAACAGGCCGCCGAACAGGCCCATCGCCACCAGCAGGCCCGGCACGTAGATCCGGTACGCGGCGGCGTAGCTGTCGGCACCCTGGCCGGCCAGGGTGGTCTTGAGGAACGGGGCGAACAGCACCAGGTAGCTGATCGGCTGGGCCAGGCTGAACGCGATCATGGTCTTGCTGCGCAGCAGCAGGCTGGACTCCTGCTGGTAGATCAGCCAGGTGTCACGGAGAAGCTTCACTGCTGTCCTCTTTCAACTCTCGCTGGTGGTGCTGGACGGGTCACCGGGCCGAGCCGGTACCGAGCGGTCATTCCTGGAGCGAGCGGCCGGTCTTGGCCAGGAACACGTCGTCCAGGCTCGGCCGGCGGGCCTCGACGGTGCCGGGCTCGATGCCGTTGTCCAGCAGGGTGCGCATCAGGTGCGGGATCGCGGCGGAACTGCTGTCCACGTACAGCCGAACCGTCCCGTCGATCACCTCGGTGCTGCTGACGTAGGACTCCTCACCGAGCAGCTTCTCGGTCTCGGCCACCACGTTGGGGTCCACCACGCCGGCCGTGTCGGAGGCGGCCATGTCGAGCACGACCACATCGCCGGAGATCTCGCGCTTGAGCGCCGCCGGGGTGCCCTCGGCCACGATCAGGCCGCCGTCGATGATCGAGATCCGGTCGCACAGCGCGTCGGCCTCGTCCAGGTAATGGGTGGTGAGGAAGATCGTCATGCCCTCCTCGCGCAGCCGGCGCACCTCCTGCCACATCCGGGCCCGGCTCGGCGGGTCGAGCCCGGCGGTCGGCTCGTCGAGGAACATCACCTTGGGCGAGTGGATGACGCCGAGCGCGACGTCGAGCCGGCGCCGCTGGCCGCCGGAATAGGTCTTGATCTCGCGGTCGGCGAAGTCGGCGAGTTGGAAGGCCTGGATGGCCGCCTCGGACAGGGTCAGCGCGGTGGCCTTGGGCAGGCCGTGCATCCGCGCCTGCAGCACCAACTCGCGCCGGGCGTTGGACTGCTCGTAGGTGCCGCTGGCCTGGCCGACGTAGCCGATGTTGTTGCGCACCTTGGCAGGCGAGCGCAATAGGTCGGCACCGGCGATCTGGGCCTCGCCGCCGTCCGGGCGGAGCAGGGTGGACAGCATCCGCAGGGTGGTGGACTTGCCGGCCCCGTTCGGGCCGAGGAAGCCGAAGATCTCACCACGCTGGACGGAGAAGTCGACGCCGCGCACCGCCTCGACCGTGCTCGCCTTGCGGCCGTGCCCGCGCTGGTAGGTCTTCCTCAGGCCCGTGGCCTCGATCATCGAGCCTCCCTGTGCGACAACGGTGCGACGACGGGCCGACGACCGGGCCGGGCACCAGGCGAGGTTACCCCAGTGCAGTCACCGGGCAAGGGCAGTTGGCCAGAACGAAATCAGCGGGATGACTGCGTGCCGACGGCGACGTTTCAGCCGGTCGGCACGGTGGCGTTCAGCCGGTCGGCACGCTGGCGTTCGGCCGATCGGCACGCTGGCGTTCAGCCGGTCGGCACGGCGGCGCGGGCCAGCCGCTCGGTGACCGCGGCGCCGACCACCGACAGCGGCTGCGGCAGCAGCATGTGCCGGTGTGCGCAGTCCACCTCGACCAGCTCGATGGGTTGTCCCAGCAGGGGCTGCCACTCGGCCAGCTTCACCTCCAGCGGGCGTCCCTGGCGCATCGCCGCGAAGAACTGCACGGGGCCGGCCACCTGCTCAGGCCGGTAGCCCCGGGCCACCGTGACCGTGTTGCGGATGATCCGCAACAGGGCCTGCAGCCGGGGCAGCGGCCAGTCCTCCAGGCCGAGGCCGGGCCGGCGGTGTACCACCTGCAACAGCCGCGCCTCGGGGTCGGGCTCCTCGGCAGTGAGGCTCGGGTCGTAACCGAACTCGGCGAGCACGAAGTTGTACAGCTTCCAGGCGTCGACGTCGGTGCCGGTCAACTCGGTGACGTCGGGGGCGGCGTCCATGATCGCCAGCAACCCCACCTGGTGCCCGCGCCGTTCGAGTTCCTCGGCGATCGCGAAGGCGATGTTGCCGCCCAGTGCCCAGCCGAGCAGGGGGTAGGGCCCCTCGGGCTGGGTCAGCCGGATCTGGTCGGCGTAATCACGCGCCATCTCGGCCATGCTGGCCGGCAGCGGCTCGGGGCGCCGCAGCCCGCGCGGCTGCAGGCCGTAGACCGGGTGCTGCTCGCCGACGTGCGGCAGCAGGGCGCGGTAGCACCAGCTCAGCCCGACGATCGGGTGCGCGCAGAACAGCGGCGGCCCGTCGCCGCCGACCCGCAGCGGCAGCACCAGGTCCAGCACGCCACCGGCCGCCCGCATGGTGGCGCGTCGCTGCCTGGCCCATTGGAAGTCCTCAGCGGACGGCAGCCCCACGGCGGCCACGATAACACCGCCGGCACCGCCCGGAAGGGGCGTTCGCGCGAGGTCAGCCGGCCGGCGCCGGGACGGGCAGCCCGACCAGTTGGTAGCCCTCGGCGCGCAGCCGCTGCAGCAGCAGCACGGTGATCTCGACGGCCTGCAGGTCCAGGTCGGCCTCGGCCAACCCGCCGGCGGTGTACTCGGTGGTGGGTGCGAAGTCGTGCAGCAGCACGACGCCACCGTCGCCCCGCCGCAGGCCCGCGAGGATGTCCTCGACGCAGCCCTCGACGGACTGCGGCTGCCGCGGGTTGGTCGGCGGTCGCAGGGGCGCGTCGTTGCGGTAGGTGATGTCCCAGTCCCGGCCGGAGGCGTGCCAGCCGACCGGGCCGATGTAGCCGGGCATCGGCTCGTCACCGATGCCGTAGGGCGGGCGGTAGAAGATCGGCTTGTCGTCGAAGTAACCCGCGCCCAGGTACTGCTCGACCCGGGCCCGGCACTTGCCCAACTGGTCGGCCGCGAGCGGAACGGAGCTGAACGGCCGGTGGTACTCGCTGTGCAGGCCGATGGTGTGCCCGCAGTCGGCGACCTCGGCCAGCACCTCGCCGTAGCGGCGGATGCTCTCGCCCAGCACGAAGAAGGTCGCCGGCACCCGCTCGTGGCGCAGCAGTCGCGCGAGCTCGGCGGACCGGGGGCCGGGCCCGTCGTCGTAGGTCAACGCCACGCCACCGGCCGGCAGGGCGGGGGTGCCGGACAGCACGCAAGCGTCGTTCATTTCCAGGGCCTCCCTCGACTGCCGAACCGGGCGAAGTCACCCGCAATCACCTAAGCCGCGCTATCTACCATGCAAACACAGGCGATTCGGCACCCTGATCGACAGCGTAGCGTCCGCGATCATGGTCGGGCGGCCAAAGCCGCCAGCTCGGCGACGGTGGTCCGAGCACCCCCCGCGGCGGTGAAGGAGTCGGCGACCCGCCGGGCCGCGGCCCGGTAACCGGGCTCGTCCAGCACCTCGGTCAGCGCCCCGGCGAAGTCGGCCGGGGTGGCGGAGAAGAACGGCACCTCCACCCCCGCACCGGCCCGTGCCACCTGGCGGGCCACGGCCGGCTGGTCGGCGCGGATCGGCGCGACCACCAGCGGCACCCCGAACGCGAGCGCCTCGGTGACGGTGCCCATCCCGCCGTGGCAGACCACCGCGTCCAGCCGGGGCAGCACCTCCAGGATCGGCACCCGCTCGACCACCGTCACCTGCTTCGGCGGATCCGGCAGCGCCTCGGGGGAGGCCACCACCGCCTGCACCCGGTCGGCCACCAGCTCCAGGGCCGGCAGCATCCGGGCGTAGAAGTTCTCCGCGTGCTGCGCGGCCAGGGTTCCGACGGTGACCAGCACCTGGCGGCGGCCGGGCTCAGCGGCCGGCCAGCTGAAGCCGGGGACCGCGGGGCGGCGACCCAGCACCGGTCCGACGCACACGCACTGCGGCGGCAGCGGTGCCGAGCCGGTGAGCACGGTGCTGGTGAGGGCCAGCACCAGGTGCGGCGACAGGCGCAGGTCGACTCCCGGTTGCGCGGGCAGGCCGGCCAGCTGCCAGGCCTGGGCCAGCCGTTCGGCGACGAACTCCTGATGGCCGGGCAGCTCCCAACTCGGCGGGGTGAGTTCCATGGCCCCGGTGCACAGGCTGGCCCACCGGACGCCGTGCCGGCAGGCCGCCAGCGCGCCGGCCAGGGCGTACTGGTCGGCGAGCACCACGTCCGGCCGGTAGTCGGCCACCGCGCGGTCGGTGGGATCGAGGGCGAAGCGGGTGAACGGGATCATGACGTTGTTCCAGAGCTTGCGGGCCGCTTCGACCCCCAGCTCGGGATAGTCCCGGTAGTAGCGCTTGCCGGTCGGATACACCGTCGCCGCGGCGCCGACCAGCGGGCGCAGATCGCTTTCCGGGCCGCACCAGGCGACCTCGTGGCCGGCCTCGGCCAGCGCCTGGCCGATCGCCACCGGCGCGGAAAGGTGGCTGGGCACGGGAAATACCACGATCAGGAAGCGCGCCACGCCGGTATCCTGCCACGGTGACCGCCCTGGATTCCGTCGCGGCCTACCAGCCGGCAACCCGGCGCACCGTCGAGGAAATGGCCGCTCCGCTGGGCCTGAGCGAGATGGACGTCAAGCTGTTCCGGCGCTTCCACGGCCTGCGCGAGATCTGCGTCGACCCGGACACCTCGCTGACCGACCTGTTGCTGAGCGCGGCCGCCGGCCTGGACCTGTCCGGCCGGGAACACCGGGTCCGCTACGTGCTGTGGGCCCGGGCGTTCCCCACCGTGGTGCCCTTCCCCGCCAACCCGCTGCACGAGGTCTGCCGGGCTCTGGGCCTGGGGCACGCGCTGGCCTTCACCCTCACCCAGCAGTCGTGCGCCAGCGCCCTGCAGGCCATCGATCTGGCCGGGCAACTGCTGGCCGCCGACGCCGCCGGCGGTGACTCGGCCGGCGACCCTCACACCGGGCCGCTGGCGCTGGTCTTCACCGGCGAGAAGGCCTTCACCCGCGATGCCCAGGTGCTGCCGGGGATGTCGCTGTTCAGCGAGGGCGCCTCGGCGTGCCTGGTCAGCGCCACCGGCGAGCAGGACCGGCTGCTGGCCTACGCCTGCTCGCAACGCGGCGAGTTCGACCCGGCCGGCGGTGGAACCCCGGAGCGGTTCCAGAGTGAGTACCGGCCGCTGCTGGCGCAGGTGATCTCCCAGGCGCTGGAGCGGGCCGGCGTGGCGCTGGACGAGCTCGCGCTGATCCTGCCGCACAACGTCAACCTGGTGACTTGGCAGCGGATGTGCCGGCTGATCGGCTTCCCGCCCGAGCGCGTGCTGCTGGACAACATCGCCAGCAACGGGCACGTGTTCTGCGCCGACGCGTTCCTGAACTACCGGACCGCCCGCGAGCGCGGGCTGCTGACCACCGGTGACCGCTACCTCGTCGCGACCGTCGGCGCGGGTCATGGTGCGACTTTCGCCGCCATGGTGTTCCAACACTGACTACAGTGCGGGCATCGGGTACCGAGGAGAGGCAACGATGGCATCACCAGACACCGGCGTGGACGCGGCAGATACCGGCGTGGACGCCCAGTTCCGGCAGCAAGTCGTCCAGACCGCCTGCGATCTGCTGATCCTGCTGCTCGAACGCGATGAGCCGGTGACCGAGAGCATGCGGCTGATGGACGAGTTGATGGTCAGCTCGCTGCTCGGCCTGGAGTTGCTGCTGCGCCTGGAGGAACAGCTCGACATCCAGATCGACGTCGAGTTGATGGACCAGGACAAGATCGTGACCGTCGGGGACCTGGCCACCTTCGTCGCCGGCCACTCCCGCCCGCTCTAGCACCGGTGACCGCACCCGACCGCCCGGCGGCCACCGGGCCTATCACGCCGGCTACCTGGCCGCCCTGACCGCAGGTGCGCCGTCCGGGCTGGTTGGGCCGGCCCCGACCGGGCTCGACGGGTCGGCGCCGACCGGGCTTGACGGGTCGGCGCCAGCCGGGCTTGACGGGTCGGCGCCAGCCGATGGCGGCCAGTCCTACGGTGAGATGGCCGAGGCGCTGATCGCGGCGGTGGTGCCGCCCGACCGGCCCGTCGACCTGCTGGTGCTGGCCTACTCGATCCACGACGTGCAGCCGGGCCGGGCCACCGCGACCTACCTGAGCTCGGTCTGCCCGGGAACCCCGCTGTCCTTCGCGATCTGCGACCAGGGCTCGGCGGCGGCCTTCACCGGGCTGCGGATCGCCACGGACTATCGGGCCGATCCGTCCGGCTCCGGCAGGGTGCTGCTGATCGTGCTGGAGCAGGCGGTGCTGCCCTACCCCACCGCGCCTGGTGTTCCCGCTGCCCGGCCGACGCGCCATCGCGGGGTGGCATTGCTGTTCGAGCGGGAGCCTGCCGAGCCCGAGCCGACCGAACCCCGCCAGTTCGAGGGTGCCGCCGCGGCCCGGTTGGTCGGCCTGCGGCAGCGTCCGGGCGTGGCCGCTGCCGACGTCGCCGAGCAGGCCGCGGCCGACCTCGCTGACCTTTCGGCGGGCCGTTGCCGGGTACGGGTGCTGGCCAGCCCGGCGCTGGCGGCCAGCTGGCCCGGGCCATCGGACGACGGCCTGGAGGTCGGCCCGGCCGACCAGCCGGCGACCGGGCCGTGGTGGCAGCTGCTCGACGTCCTGGCCACCGAGCAGCCGGACCTGCTGGTGGTCGCCGACTACGACCCGGAGCTGGGCTACCTGTGCCTGGCGGCCTTCACCCGCTGAACCGGCGCCGGTCTCAGCGGCGGCGGAACTCGAGCAGCGTCAGCCCACGGCTGCCGGTGTAGCTGGCCGACAGTTCCAGGCCCACCCCGGCGGCCATCGCCAGGTGGTCGTCCAGGCCGCGCTCGCGGCCGCCGACCGAGACCAGCATGGTCAGGTCGTAGGAGGACAGGTGCGGCACGAACGGCTCGGTGGGCAACACCTCGACCACCAGCACCCGGCCTTGCGGCCCGGCAGCTTCAGCGCACCGGCGCAGGATCGCGGTGGCGTTCTTGTCGTTCCAGTCGGTCAGCGCGCGCGAGACCACGTAGACGTCCGCGCCGGCCGGCAGCGCCTCGAAGAAGTTGCCGACCACGCCCGTCGCCCGGTCGGCAACCCCGCGCTCGGCGAACCGGCCGGCCGCGGTCGCCACCGGTTCCGGCCGGTCCACCAGGGTGCCGCGCAGGTGCGGATGGGTCGCCAGCAGCTCCGCCAGCAGGTGCCCCGAGCCGCCGCCCACATCGGTGACGGAGCCGACCTCCGACCACGGGTAGAGGTTGGCCACCTCGGGCGCGGTGAACAGCTGCTGGCTGCGCATCAGCTCGTCGAAGTAGGCGCGCTCCTCCGGCCGGGCGTCGAGGTCGGACCAGTAGTCGCGGCCGTGCACGACGG
Source organism: Pseudonocardiales bacterium (assembly GCA_030840415.1). GTDB lineage: Bacteria > Actinomycetota > Actinomycetes > Mycobacteriales > Jatrophihabitantaceae > Jatrophihabitans_A. The sequence goes on from JAVEEO010000056.1 coordinate 17,746, forward strand.
CGTAGCTGGGCTCGCCGGTGCGGATGGCATGCGGCAGGCCGAGCAGCGCGAGGTCGGTGCGCGCCCCGAGGCTGTCCAGGTCCAGGTAGGCGCCCCGGCCGCCGCCGGAGCGGTCGCACAGCAGCTCGCCGACCCCGGTGAGGCTGAACTCCCCCGGGGTGGCCTCGACGAAGACGCCCTTGTGCACCAGGTAGCGCAGCAAGCGGGCCAGGGTGGCCGGATCGGCGTCGCAGGCCTTGGCCAGGTCGTCCAACTGGTGCACACCGGCCGCGATCTGGTCGGGCACCCGAAGGTTGACCACGGCGCGGATGCCCAGCGGGGTGGCCAGGTCGACCAATTCGTCAAGTCGGGCGTTGGCGTCAATACTGACCGAATCGTCGACCGCCATAGGAAATAAAGCCTTTCAGGTTCACCAGGCCCCCACGGCGGTCGCCGGGCACCGGCGGATTCTGTCAAGGCGGGTGCAGACAGTCAAGCCGCTGGTGATGGCCCGCTCGACCTGAGAGGATGCGCTGGCGCAGACAGCAGCTGCGCAGCCTCGGGAAGGAAGCAACGGTGACCACATCGATCGAGCCTGAGGTCCGGCCGGTGACCGGCGCGCTGGGCGCCGAGATCCTCGGGCTGGACGTCAACACGCTGACCGACGAGGGTTTCGCCCGCATCCGGGAGGCGCTGCTGGCCCACCAGGTGGTCTTCATCCCCGGCCAGACCGACCTGACCCCCGAGGCGCACATCGCGCTCGGCGCCCGCTTCGGCGAGGTCGAGCTGCACCCGTACCTGCCCCGGCTCGAGGGGCACCCGGAGATCGTGATCATCGACTCCGAGGACGGCGGCAAGGTCGACGTCTGGCACACCGACATGACCTTTCACCAGAGCCCGCCACAGTTCTCCATCCTGCAGCTGCTGCAGGTGCCCACGACCGGCGGCGACACCATGTTCACCAACCAGTACCTGGTGTACGAGGAGCTGTCCGCGCCGCTGCGCGAGCTCCTGGACGGGCTGACCGCCATCCACGTGATCCGGATCGGCAACGAGTTCACCAGCCGGGCCGAGCATCCGGTGGTGCGGGTGCACCCGGAGACCGGGCGCCGCTCGCTGTACGTCAACCGGCTGTTCACGTCGCACATCCCGCAGCTGACCCGCAACGAGAGCGACGCGATCCTGGAGTACCTGTTCCGGTTCTCCGAGGGACCGCAGTTCACCTGCCGCTACCGCTGGCATCCCGGTGACATCGCGATCTGGGACAACCGGGTGACCCAGCACTACGCGGTCAACGACTACCGCGAGCTCCGCAAGGGCCAGCGGGTCACCGTGCTGGGCGACCACCCGACCGGCGACGAGCCGCGCTGGCCGCATTACCAAGCCGCACCCGGCGCGCGCTACTGGCCGGACCGGGTCAACGCGGTCGACAACTACTGACCAGCCAGGTAGTGACCGCTCGGAGGAACAGCACTCAGCAACCTTGCGGTTCAATTCGCGGTGTGCCGCCCTGCTGGCGTGACAGTGGTTGACCCGCGCCCTTGCCAGCGAGCAGAATGATCAGGTAGCCGGACCATCGCGGTGGATCCGGAAGTGAGCCTCGGGACTTCCTGCCGGACGACAGGGCCCGAGGCTTCGCGCTTGTCAGCGCTAGTGCACGGTGATCGTGATGACCTCTAGCCGCGAAGTGAGGATCTCGAAGTACTCACCGTCCCCGGTGCGTTCATAGGTCACGGCCCCATATACGACGTCCGGTACCCACAACAGCGGGTCCTTCGGCCCAGGCATGTGCGCCATGCGCAACCTCGGCGATACGATGCGCCTGGCGCGCAGCGCATCGAGCATGTTCCGATCACGGCGGTCGTCGGCCGGACCTCGCGACTCGAAAGTCGCCGTGTCGACGCCCCGGCTTTCCAGTTCGAACAACATCCGCTCGAGGCAATACCGCCGACGCCGCTCGGACCGCTCGTCAGGACGTCCATCACGGATGACAACCAGATGCCGCAGCGGGAGCTCGGCCACGCAGCCACGACGTGACGGCGACGCGAGGCGGACTCGTCGCGCCAGTGGACCTTGAGCTGCCCGCGCAGCCTCAGCCCTTCCATCGCAGCGCGCGCAGCATCCTCGTCGGTGTGCTCACAAATCCCGGCTGCAAGGGCATAGCAATGAGGGTCGCGCGTGCGGTCGGATTGGGACTCGTCCAGGAAAGCCCGCGGGTTGCGGGTCATTCACCTACCACCGACAGCTGCCCACCTGCTGACGCGCTCGCGGCCGTCGGGCGGCACCTGCTGGTGCGTGCTGATCATGCCGCCGATGATGCCAGCGGGAACTGACAATCTCGGCTCGTCAACCTGCGGGCCGGGACGCCGCTATCGGCCCATCGTGGGATGGAAGCCAGAGCCGGCTACCAGACGACCGGGAACGAGGCGATGCCGCAGTTCTGCCGGTCGTGCCGCCAAGGCAGCTCGTCCAGCGGGATCGCCGGCGCGATATTGGGCAGCCGCCGCACCACCGTGCCGATCGCCATCTCGACCTGCATCTTGCCCAGCGCGCTGCCCAGGCAGAAGTGCGGGCCGAACCCGAAGGTCAGGTGCGGCGCCGGCTGTACCCGGTCGATGTCGAAGACGTTGGGGTTCGGGAAGAACTTGGGATCGCGGTTGCCGAGCCACGGCAGGGCCATCAGGCAATCGCCTGCTTTCATCGCCACACCGCCCAGCTCCAGGTCCTCGGCCACCACCTGCACCCGGAACAGGCTGCTCACCGTGGTGTAGCGCAGCACCTCGTCGGCGGTCGCGGCCGCCTTGCTCGGGTCGGCCTGCAACTTGGCCAGCTGCTCGGGATGCTGGAACAGGGCGCGCAGCCCGGTGGCGCTGGAGTTGATCTCGATGCCGCCGACCAGCACCCCCATGGCCAGGTCGATCAGCTCGGTGTCGGTCAGCTGGTGCGTCGACTGATCGGCCGACCAGGCCGACAGCAGGTCATCGCCAGGCTGCGCCCGCTTGGCCAGCAGCTGCTCGCCGAGGTAGGCCCGCAGCTCCTGCTGGGCGGTGGAGGCATCGTCGGAGCCATAGGCCAGCACCGAGTTCAAACCCGCGAGCCAGCCGTAGAACCGCTTCCGGTCCTCGGCCGGAACGCCGAGCACCTCGCACACCACCAGCAGCGGCAGCGGCGCCACCAGGGAGCTCACCAGGTCAGCGGGCTGGCCACCGGCGATCATGTCGTCGACCAGCCCGTCCACGATCGCCTGCACCCGCGGCCGGTAGTACTCCATCCGGCGCGCGGTGAACGGCCGGCTGGCCACCCGGCGCAGGCTGGCGTGCGGCGGGCCGTCCATGTTCAGGTCGCGCGGGCCGCCGGCATCGGGCAGCCGGGTGTTGCCCAGCGGGATCCGGGAGAACCGGGGGTCCGACAGTGCGGTGCAGCAGCTCGCGTAGTCCAGCACCAGCCAGGCCTCCCGGCCGTCCGGCAGGATCACCCGGCTGATCGGGTCGGTCTCCACCATCTCGATCAGCTCGTCGGGGATGTCACCGGTGAACGGTTCGAACGGGTATTGCCGCAGCTCGGAGGCAACGGTCATCGTGGGTTTACCTACTTCGGGGCCGCGGTCAACGTGGTCTGGTGGAGAATTGGGGTAAGCCTGCGGTACGGCGCAGTCACCCGTCAATACCGGCTCACCCGCAGCCGGCCGGCGCCTCGGCATTGAAGGCCGCCTCGATGGCCACCTGCTCCACGCCGTGCGCGAAGTTCTCGATCTGGGCCTCGGTGAAGCAGGCCATGTCGAAGATCAGCTGCAGGTGGACGGTGTCGCCGTAGTCCTCGACGGTGATGAAGGCCTGCTCGTGCAGGTGATCCAGGGTGCCGTCCCAGGAGAACCAGGTCTCACCGCGCTTGGCCTCGATCTGCTCGGCGGTGACCTCGACGGTGCGGGCCAACTCGTCGACCAGCTGACGGTTGGCCATCCTCCGGTCGTTGATCCGGCAGCTGACCTGCGCCTGGTAACCGCGCTCGGCGTCCAGGCGGGCCATCAGCTCGGTCAGCTGGTCGGGGTCGTAGTAGGCGTGCATGCCGCCGGCCAGCAACGCCCGCCGGCCACGCGCCACGATCTCGTCCACGGTGGCGTCGGTGAGGTCGAGGGTGACCAGTGAGTTCTGGGCGATCGGGGCGATCACCTCGGCCAGGCCCGGCCGGAACCGGTTGCTGGTGATCACCTTCGCCGTCAGCGAGCTCAGCCCGACGGCCCGGCCGAGCGCGGTCGCGATGATGCCGAAGAGCACCCGCGAGGTGTCCGTCCCGGTCCGCCGGGCGACGGCCAGCATCGCCAGGTGGGCGGCGGGTGAGCCGAAGCGGGCATGCCAGAAGCGCTTGCCCTGCCGGCCGTCGGGGTGGATCGACTCGCCGAAGGTTCGCGCCGGGATGTCGCGCAGGTGGGTTTCCCAGTAACGCAGCGACCGTTCACCGGCCTTGCGCACCTGCGGTGTCTGCTCGTGCGCGACCAGTTCCAGGACGGAGGAACCCTTGGGCGGCTCCGGCAGCTCCTCCAGCGGCTCGCCGCGGCCCAGTTCGGCCATCAGGAAGGTGAGCGCGGTGCCGTCGATGACCAGGTGGTTGAAGGTCTGCACCTGGTAGAGCGCGACCCCGCGGTGCCGGACGACGCCCACCCGGACCGGCAGGTCGCGGTAGTGGTCGAACGGGGTCAGCAACCAGTCCAGCCAGAGCTGGTCGGTGAACTTGGCGATGTCGTGCGGATCGTCGTCGTCGGCGAAGTCCAGCACCTCGACGGCGACCTCGCCGGAGGCCACCACCCGCTGGCTGTCCCGGCCGTCGGCGTCGGTGTCCAGCAGCACCCGCAGCGCCGGGTGCCGGCTGACCAGCCGGCCCAGCCGGGCCGCCACGCTCTCCACGGTGGCACCGTCGGCCACCACCTGGGCGCCACTGGCATTGAGGGAGAAGCCGGTCTCCCGGATGTCCTGCAGGACCGCCTTCTCACCCCAGGTCAGCGGCGCCGAACCCGAGACCGTCGAGGAGAACGGCACCACGAACCGGCTCTCGACCGGCTGGACAGACAGCTGCGAAGACA
>JAVEEO010000406.1 GCA_030840415.1 Pseudonocardiales bacterium
GCAGGTAGGGCACCGACCCGTCCTTGCGGACAGCGGACAGCCGGCGCGCCAGCCGGTGCGCCAGCGCGATCGGCAGCGGCATGAGCTCCGGGGTCTCGTCCGTGGCGTAGCCGAACATCAGGCCCTGATCGCCGGCACCCTGACGCTCGATCTCGTCCTCGGTCGCGCCGGAGGTGCGCGACTCGTAACCGCTGTCGACGCCCTGGGCGATGTCGGGCGACTGGGCGCCGATCGACACGCTGACGCCGCAGGACTCACCGTCGAAGCCCTTGCGGGAGGAGTCGTAGCCGATGCCCAGGATGGTCTTGCGCACGATCGACGGGATGTCGGCGTAGGCGTTGGTGGTGACCTCGCCGGCGATGTGCACCTGGCCGGTGGTGATCATCGTCTCGACTGCCACGCGACTGGCCGGGTCCTGGCTCAGCAGGGCGTCCAGGATCCCATCCGAGATCTGGTCGGCGATCTTGTCGGGGTGCCCTTCGGTGACGGACTCCGAGGTGAAGAGGCGGCGACGGCTCACAAATTGCTCCTAGTGGGTGTGATGGCAGGGAAAGTCTATCCAGGCAGTAGCGCGGTTATCGCATCGCAGAGTGCGGCGGCCAGGACCGATTTGGGTCCGAGCGGGATGTCGGTCTCGGAGCCGTCGGCGGCCAGGATCACCGCCGCGTTGTCCTCCCGGCCGAACGCCCGGCCCTCGGAAACGGCATTGACGACCAGCAGGTCACAGCCCTTGCGGGCCAGCTTGGCCCGGCCGTGGCTCAGCACGTCGGCGTGCCGGTCGCCGGTCTCGGCCGCGAAGCCGACGATCACCGCGACCCCCAGCCGGCCGGCGGACCGGGCCTGCACCAGCTCGGCGAGGATGTCCGGGTTGCCGGTCAGCTCGATGGACGCCGGCACGGCATCGGTCTTCTTGATCTTGAACTCGGCCGGGGCGGCCGGCCGGAAGTCGGCGACCGCGGCGGTCATCACCACCACATCGGCGTCCTTCGCGGCGGCATGGGTGGCGGTACGCAGCTCCTCAGCGCTTCCCACCGGGATCAGCTCGCTGCCGGCCGGCCCGGGCAGCTCGACATTGGCGGCCACCAGGGTCACCCGGGCGCCCCGGGCGGCGGCCACGGCGGCCAGCTCGAAGCCCTGCCGGCCCGAGGAGCGATTGCCCAGAAACCGCACCGGATCCAGGGCCTCGCGGGTGCCACCGGCGGTTATCAGCACCCGTCGCCCGGCCAGGTCGCCCGGCAGCGCGTCCGGCCGGCGCAGCAGCAGCTCGGCCAGCCGGGCGATCTCGGCGGGCTCGGGCAGCCGGCCCTGGCCGGTGTCGGAGCCGGTCAGCCGGCCGGAGGCCGGGTCCAGCACCACGGCGCCGCGACCGCGCAGCGTCGCCACGTTGGCGACGGTGGCCGGGTGCTGCCACATCTCGGTGTGCATGGCCGGGGCGAACAGCACCGGGCAGCGGGCGGTCAGCAGGGTGTTGGTGAGCAGGTCATCGGCCATGCCGTGCGCGGCCTTGGCCAGCAGGTCGGCGGTCGCGGGCGCCACCACCACCAGGTCGGCCTGCCGCCCGAGCCGAACGTGCGGCACCTGCTCGGCGGCGGTCCAGACGTCGGTGGCGACCGGATTGTGCGACAGCGCCGCCCAGGTGGGCTCGCCGACGAAGCGCAACGCCGCCTCGGTCGGTACCACCGTGACGTCGTGGCCGGATTCGGTCAGCCGGCGCAGCAGCTCGGCGGCCTTGTACGCGGCGATGCCGCCGGAGACCCCGAGGACGACGCGCCGCGGCGGCTCGGCGGCCGCACCGGGACCGGAGGTCGAGTCAGCCACCGAGCGCCACCCTCGTCCTGGTGCCTAGGCCTCGGACGGCTTGAACTCGATCAGGTCGGCGTTGACCTCGCGCAGCGCGATGGACAAGGCCTTCTCCTGGGGAGCGGTCTCGACCATCGGGCCGACGTACTCGAGCAGGCCCTCGCCGAGCTGGCTGTAGTAGGCGTTGATCTGGCGGGCCCGCTTGGCGGCCACGATGACCAGGGCGTACTTGGAGCCGGTCCGTTCGAGCAGCTCGTCGATCGGCGGGTTGGTGATGCCCTCGGGAGCAGGCACGGGTGCGGTCACGCTAGCCTCGAATTCTTCTCGGAATCTCGTGCGCCGCCCGGCCACTCGGGTCCTGGCTCGGCAGTCGGCGCCTCGGACGCCACGCACAGTTCGCCACCATCCTACCAAGCTCCGGCGGCGGCCTCGGCGGTCGCGCCGGGACGCGCCTCGGCCGCTGTGGGCAACGTCACGGGCATCGCTCCGGCGACCCGCTACTGTTTCTTCGATATTGACCTTTGGTTCCCTTCGATGTCCCTGAGCGTCCCGATTCGGGGCGGTGCGCACCGCCGGAGTCGCGACATCAACCGAAAGGCACACGCTGGATGAGCACCCTGCGGATCGCGGTGGTGAAGGAGACGGCCCCATCCGAGCGGCGGGTCGCCCTCGACCCGGACGGCGTCAAGCGACTGCTGGCACTCCGGACGCAGG
>JAVEEO010000129.1 GCA_030840415.1 Pseudonocardiales bacterium
CCCGCGCGATCGGCAGGATTATTCCTAGATCGCTCCGCTGACCGCCCGCAGGTGCTCGCGGAAGGTCAGCGAAGGGTTGCGCGAGCGCTCGTCCAGGTACTCGGCGAACCGGACCTGCTCGCGCAGCGACACGCCGCCGCGCATCCGGTCGGCCTGCCCCCGCTCGGTATCGCGGATCCGCTCGGCGACCGCGAAGACCTCCTCGGCCCGTGCCAGTGGCACGAACAGCACGCCGTCCTCGTCGCCGGCCACCAAATCCTCACGTCCCACCAACCACTCCCCGACGGTCGCACTCTCCAGCGCGTCCGGTGGCCGGACGCCCGGACGCAGCGGCCCGGTCGGAATCGCGCCCATGCTGAACACCGGCAAACCGATCGCCCGGACGTCGACGGTGTCGCGGTGCAGCCCCCAGATCACCAAGCCGGCCAGCCCCGCCCCGGCCGCCTCCAGCACCACCAGGTCACCGACGCAGGAGGCGTCGGACCGGCCGCCGTCGTCGACCACCAGCACGTCACCCGGACCGGCGTCCTGCAGTGCCTCCAGGAAGATGTCGACGCTGCCCACGTGCCGGGCCGGCAGCACCCGGCCGGCCAGCCGGTCCCCCGCCACCACCGATTTCACTGACGCCGGGGCGCAACGCACCGTCACCCCGAGGCGCACGCAGGCGTCGGCGAGGTGGGCGGTGGTCAGCCCCGCGAACCGCTGGGCGAGTTCCTCGGACTTCATGCACATCTCCTTCGGCTGAGATCCAACGCCTGGATTCGAACGAATGCGACGGGGAGCCTGCCGCGGGGCACCCGTCCCGCCGGTCAGGGTTTGGCCACACCCGGGTGAGCAGCGACGATAGTCCCCATGCTCAGCTCCCAGCAGCCCGGCGGTGCGCTCGAGGCCACCCTGCTCGCCGCGGTCGAGTCCAGACTGGCCGACTGCCCGGACCGGGAGCTGTTCCTGCTGCGCCTGCACCGCTGGTGGCCCGACCTGCGCGACGGGCTGGCCCCGGTCTACCCGTCCGGGGTCGAGGACCTCGCGCTGCGCCTGCTGCTGCTGGCAGCCGACGCCTACGCCGGCCGGGAGGCCGAGCTGAAACGCCTGGACCTGATCCGCGGGCTGGAGCCGGACTGGTTCCAGCAGCCGGCGATGATGGGCTACGCCGCCTACGCCGACCGGTTCGCGGGCACCCTGGCCGGGGTCGCCGACCGGGTCGACTACCTGCGCGAGCTCGGCGTGACCTACCTGCACCTGATGCCGCTGCTGCGGCCCCGGGAGGGTGACAGCGACGGCGGGTACGCGGTGGCCGACTACCGCGACATCCGTCCCGACCTCGGCACGGTCGAGGACCTGCGGGAGCTGGCTCGCACCCTGCGCGGAGCCGGCATCAGCCTGGTGCTCGACCTCGTCCTCAACCACGTCGCCCGCGAACATCCCTGGGCACAGGCCGCCCGTGCGGGCGAGGCGAGCTATCGTGCCTACTTCCACACCTTCGCCGACCGCGAGCTGCCCGACGCCTACGAGCAGGCGCTGCCCGAGGTCTTCCCCGACTTCGCGCCCGGCAACTTCAGCTGGGACGACGAGCTGCGGGCCTGGGTCTGGACGACGTTCAACGACTTCCAGTGGGACGTCAACTGGTCCAATCCCGACGTCTTCGTCGAATACGCCGACATCCTGTTCTTCCTCGCCAACGCCGGCGTGGAGGTGGTCCGGCTGGACGCGATCGCCTTCCTGTGGAAGCGGCTGGGCACCGACTGCCAGAACCAGGCCGAGGTGCACGCCATCACCCAGGCGCTGCACGCGCTGACCCGGATCGTCTGCCCGGCGCTGCTGTTCAAGGCCGAGGCGATCGTGGGACCGGCCGACCTGGTGCACTACCTGGGCCAGGGCCCGCACTACGGCAAGGTCAGCGATCTGGCCTATCACAACAGCCTGATGGTGCAGACCTGGTCGATGCTGGCAGCCGGCGACGCCCGGCTGGCCGCGCATGCGCTCGGGCACCTGCCTCCGGCGCCGTCCACCACCGCCTGGATCAGCTACGTCCGCGGCCACGACGACATCGGCTGGGCCATCGACGACGGCGATGCCGCCGCGGTGGGCCTGTCCGGGCACGCGCACCGGGCGTTCCTGTCCGACTACTACTGCGGCCGGTTTCCCGGCGGGGCCGCCCGCGGGCTGGTCTTCCAGGCCAACCCGGCGACCGGTGACCGGCGGATCAGCGGCACCTCGGCCAGCCTGGCCGGCATCGAGGCCGGCGACGCCCACGGCGTCGCGCGGGTGCTGCTGGCGCACGCGCTGGCCTTCGGCTGGGGCGGCATTCCGGTGATCTGGTCCGGTGACGAGCTGGCGATGGTCAACGATCCGCACTGGGCGGCCGAGCCGGGGCACGCCGGCGACAACCGCTGGACGCACCGGCCGCGGCTCACCGAGGCCGACCTGGCCCGGCGTGCCGACCCGGCCGACCCGGCCGGTCAGGTGTTCGCCGGCCTGCGGGCCCTGGCGCGGGCCCGGGCCCGGATACCGCACCTGGATGCCTCGGTCGGCAGCGAGATCCCGCCGCTGGCCGACCCGGGCGTGCTGCCGGTGCTGCGGCGGCATCCGCTGGGCCCCCTGCTCGGCCTCTACAACGTCACCGCCGGCTGGCGGCCGTTCCCCTGGTGGCGGCTGGCCGAACTCGGCATCGCCGAGCCGTGGGACGCGCGGGCCGATACCGGGGTCAAGCCCGGCGAGGACGGCAATCTCTGGCTGGCCCCGTACCAGGCGTGCTGGATCGTCTGACGGCCACCGCTGCCGGGTTGGCAACGGTGGCCGTCAGACGGCGGCGGGTGGCTCAGGCCTCGACCAGTACCGGCTCGGGCTGCCGGCTGGCGACCCGCCCCGCCGGCCTGGGTGCCCGGACCGCCACCGCGACCAGCGCGATGGCGGCGATCAGGAACACGGCCGCCGCGGTGAAGGCGCGGTCGGCGGCGTAGACGAAGACCTGGTCGGCGCCGGCCAGCGGGTTGGACGCGGCGTGCTTGCTGGCCGAGCCGAACACCGTCACCAGCGCGGCGACCCCGACGGTGCCGCCCAGCTGCTGGGTGACGTTGACCAGGCCCGAGGCGGCACCGGCGTCGGCCGGCGCGACACCGGCCAGGGCCGCCGAGGTGAGGGTCAGGAACGACAATCCGTTGCCCATGCCGAACAGCAGCAGGCAGCCAAGCACCGTGAGGTAGGTCGAGTCGGCACTCAGCCGGCTGGCGACCAGCAGCCCCAGTGCGGACAGGCCCACGCCTGTCAGCATCAGCAGCTTGCCGTTGACCCGCTGCACCAGCACCCGGCTGGCGAACTGCGAGGTGGTCAGCACCGTCAGCGGGATCGGCAGGAACGCGAACCCGGTCTGCAGCGGGCTGTAGCCCAGCACGTCCTGCAGGAACTGGGTGAGGAAGAAGAACATCCCGAACATGCCGGCGAACAGCAGGCCGCGGGCCACGTTGGCTCCGCTGCGGCTGGCGTTGGCCAGCAGCCGCAGCGGCGTAATCGGCTCCTCGGCGCGGAGCTCGACCAGCAGGAAGGCGGCCAGCAGCAGGACGCCGACGATGAAGGAGGCCAGCGTCAGCCGGTCCGACCAGCCGTCGGTGGCGGCGCGCACCAGGCCGAAGACCAGCGCGCCCATGCCGAAGGTGGAGGTGAAGGCACCGGCCAGGTCGAAGCGGCCGCTGTGCCGCGCGGTCTCGGGCAGCACCAGCCGGCCGATCGCGTAGACGACCACCCCGATCGGGACGTTGACGAACAGCACCCAGCGCCAGGACGTCCACTCGGTGAGCATGCCGCCGGCGATCAGGCCGATCGCGCCACCGCCGATGGACACCACGGTGAACAGGGCGATCGCCCGGATCCGCTCCCGGCCCTCCGGGAACATGGTGGCCAGCAGTGCCAGCGAGGACGGGGCGGCCAGCGCGCCGCCGACGCCCTGCAGCGCGCGGGCGGCCAGCAGGAACCAGCCGGTGGTGGCGAAGCCGCCGACCAGGGAGGCCAGGGTGAAGATCGCGATGCCGGCCAGGAAGGTCATCCGGCGGCCCAGCAGGTCGCCGGCCCGGGCACCGAGCAGCAGCAGGCCGCCGAAGGTCAGCGTGTAGGCGTTGAGTACCCAGGACAGCTGAGCGTCGGAGAAGTGCAGCGCGGTCTTCATGTCGGGCAGTGCGACGTTCACGATCGTCGAGTCCAGCACCACCATGAGCTGGCAGCTCAGGATGACGGCCAGGACGATCGAGGCCCGGGTGATGCGACGGCGGTGGGCGAACTCGCTCGCGGTATCGCGGTAGCGGCTGTGCAGTGTGGCAGAGGACATCTGTCGGTTCGACCTCTCGAAAGATAAGCTGGAAAGCGGAAGCTCCCTCCAGTTACGATACGGAGGATGCCTCCGGTTATGCAAGTCGGCACGGAATGAGTGATGCAAGTGGGCACCGGATGACCGGTATCGGGCCGGGAGAGGGAATATTCTGAGGCGATGAGTACGCAGCAGGTGGCCGCCGAACCGGCGGGCAGCGATGCGGCGGTCGAGCGCACGATCGGCTCCGGCGCGGCCGAGCGCCCGATGCGCGCCGACGCGCGCCGTAACTACGAACGCGTACTGAAGGCTGCCCGGGACGTGCTGGCCGACCGGGGCAGCGAGGCGACCATGGAAGAGATCGCCAAGCGCGCCGACGTCGGCGTCGGAACGCTCTACCGGCACTTTCCGCGCCGGATCGACCTGGTCGAGGCGGTCTACCGCGAGGACGTAGAGGGCCTGGCCGCGCTGGCCGTCAGGGTGAGCACCGAGACCGAGCCCTGGGACGCGCTGGTCGAGTGGCTGCACGGCTTCGTCCGGTACGGCCGGTCCAAGCGGGCGTTCCTCACCGAGCTGCACGAGGCGTTCGAGAAGTCTCCCGACCTCGCGCTGCGCTCCCGGGAGCGGATCGGCGAGGCGGCTGAACTGGTGCTGACCCGCGCCCAGCAGGCCGGCGTGGCGCGCGAGGACATCGATGGCTCGGACCTGATGCAGCTGGTCGGCGGCATGTGCATGGCCCGCACCGCGACCCCCGACCGCAACGAACGGCTGCTGGACCTGGTGCTGGACGGCATCCGCCGCCCCCGGTAAGTCCCCTAGACTTCCGCACTATGTCTGGTTCTGCCCGCCCGGTGGTCATCGTCGGTAACCCGGTGCTGCACACCCCCACCGCCCAGGTCACCGAGTTCGACCAGTCGCTGGCCGACCTGATCGACGACCTGTTCGCCACCATGTACGTGGCCGAGGGCGTGGGCCTGGCCGCCACCCAGATCGGCGTCGGGCTCTCGGTCTTCGTCTACGACTGCCACGACCACGAGGGCGTGCAGCACAAGGGCCACCTGGTCAACCCCCGGATCATCGCCACCGCCGGCCCGGAGGAGAAGCTGGAAGAGGGCTGCCTGTCAGTTCCCGGCCCGTACGCCGTGCTCGGCCGGCCCTTCTCGGTGACCGTGGCCGGCCAGGACCTGCACGGCGAGCCGCTGACGGTCACCGGCACCGGCTTTCTGGCCCGCTGCCTGATGCACGAGGCCGAACACCTGGCCGGCACCCTCTACATCGACCACCTCAACCGGCGCCGCCGCAACCGGGTGCTGGCCGAGATCGAGCCGTACCCGTGGAACGCGCCGCTGCCCGAAGCGCTGCCGTCCTGACCGATCGGGACGGACAAGATCAGCCGGGTTCGACAGGCCTGCGACCAGTCAGCCGGCAGGCCGGGCCGACGGGTCAGCCGGCCGACCGGCGGGCGGCGACCAGCTCCGCGATCTGCACGGCGTTGAGCGCCGCGCCCTTGCGCAGGTTGTCGTTGGACACGAACAGTGCCAGGCCCCGGTCATCCGGCACGCCACCGTCCTGCCGGATCCGGCCCACGAAGCTCGGGTCCTGACCGGCGGCCTGCAGCGGGGTGGGAATCTCGGTCAACCTCACTCCGGGGGCGTCGGTGAGCAGCTCGATCGCCCGCCGCACCGGCAGCGGCCGGGTGAACTCGGCGTTGATCGACAGCGAGTGCCCGGTGAACACCGGCACCCGCACGCAGGTTCCCGACACCGCCAGGTCGGCGATACCGAGGATCTTGCGGCTCTCGTTGCGCAGCTTCTGCTCCTCGTCGGTCTCATACGATCCGTCGTCGACGATCGAACCGGCCAGCGGCAGCACGTTGAACGCGATCGGGCGCCGGTACTTCACCGGGGCGCCCAGGTCCAGCGCCGAACCGTCGAAGGCCAGTGCCGCCGCGCCGGAGCCGGCCTTCTGCAGCTGTGAGTCGAGCTCGTCCACCCCGGCCAGCCCGCTACCCGAGACCGCCTGGTAGGTCGAGGCGACCAGGCGCACCAGCCCGGCTTCGTCGTGCAGCGGCCGCAGCACCGGCATCGCCGCCATCGTGGTGCAGTTCGGGTTGGCGATGATGCCCTTGCGCATCTCGTCGATCGCGTGCGGATTGACCTCGCTGACCACCAGCGGCACGTCCGGATCCATCCGCCAGGCCGAGGAGTTGTCGATCACCGTCACGCCGGCCGCGGCGAACCTCGGCGCCAGCACCTTGGACGTGGAAGCACCCGCGGAGAAGATCGCGACGTCGAGGCCGGTCGGGTCGGCAATGCTCGCGTCCTCGATCACGATGTCGCGGCCCTGCCACTCCAGGGTGCTGCCCGCCGAGCGGGCCGAGGCGAAGAACCGGATGCCGGCGACCGGGAAGCCGCGTTCGATCAGGATCTGGCGCACCACCGCGCCGACCTGGCCGGTCGCGCCCACCACGCCGACCTGTAGACCCGGGCCGCTCATCGGCCCGTTCCCCCGTACACCACGGCCTGTTCGTCCGCGCTACCCAGCTCGAAGGCATCGTGCACGGCGCGCACGGCGGTGTCGAGGTCGGTGTCACGGGTTACCACCGAGATCCGGATCTCCGAGGTCGAGATCATCTCGACGTTCACCCCGGCCTCGGCGAGCGCGGCGAAGAACGTCGCCGACACCCCCGGGTGCGAGCGCATGCCCGCGCCGATCAACGACAGCTTGCCGACGTGGTCGTCGTACAGCAGCTCCTCGAAGCCGACCAGCTCCTGCACCTTGGTCAGTGCCTGCACCGCTACGGCGCCGTCGGACTTGGGCAGGGTGAAGGAGACGTCGGTGCGGCCGGTGCCCTTGGTCGAGACGTTCTGCACGATCATGTCGAGGTTGAGCTCCGCCTCGGCGAGCACCCGGAACAGCGCGGCCGCCTGGCCGGGCTTGTCCGGCACGCCCACCACCGTGACCTTGGCCTCGCTGCGGTCGTGCGCCACGCCGGAAATGATGGCCTGTTCCACGGGAAGATCCTCCATAGCGCCGGCCACCAGGGTGCCGGGCAGGTTCGAGAACGACGAACGGACGTGAATGGGGACGCCGTAGCGCCGGCCGTACTCCACACAGCGAAGCATCAGCACCTTCGCCCCGCAGGCGGCCATCTCGAGCATCTCCTCGTAGCTGATGCTCTCCAACTTGCGGGCGTTGGGCACGATCCGGGGATCGGCGCTGAACACCCCGTCGACGTCGGTGTAGATCTCGCAGACGTCGGCGCCGAGCGCGGCCGCCAGCGCCACCGCGGTGGTGTCCGAGCCGCCCCGTCCCAGGGTGGTGATGTTCTTGGTGTCCGGCGAGACCCCCTGGAACCCGGCCACGATCGCGACGTTGCCCTCGGCCACCGAGTTCTGCACCCGCTCCGGGGTGATCCGCAGGATCCGGGCCCGGCCGTGCACCGCGGTCGTCAGGACGCCGGCCTGCGAGCCGGTGAACGACTCCGCCGAATACCCCAGCGAGTGGATCGCCATCGCCAGCAGCGCCATCGAGATCCGCTCGCCCGCGGTCAGCAGCATGTCGAACTCGCGGCCGGACGGCACCGGCGCGACCTGCTCGGCCAACTCGATCAACTCGTCGGTGGTGTCACCCATCGCCGAGACCACGACCACCACGTCGTGCCCTTCGCGCCGGGTGGCCACGATCCGCTCGGCGACCCGCTTGATGCGTTCGGCGTCGGCGACCGACGAGCCGCCGTACTTCTGCACGACGAGTCCCACGGTGGTTCCTCCAGAGCTGTTGCCGGCAACACGGCCGGGCACCAGTCTAAACGGCGCTGGTGCGGCGAAGCGCGGTCGCGGCGTCGAGGGTCAGTCCGGAAGACGCCGAGCTGCCCGTCGCGGCTGGCCCGGGCCCGAGCGGGTCGCCGGTGTCGAGTCGCCTGGACCGTGCGGCGACGCAGCGAGCAGGACAGCAAGGGCGTCTCCACGGCATGGTCAGCGACCACCGACTCGTCGTAGACGATCCTGACCCTGTTCCCTCGTGCGGGTGTCACGGTGCGAGCCACCAGCTTGTCGGCAAGCCACAGGTCGAGTTCCATGCGGATCATTTACCCCGTGGTCGGACCGCGAGTTCGAGATCCAACGCAGCCAGGGTGTCGAAGAGGATCTCGATCGCCCGGGTCTCATGCCCCGATTCCAGAATCGCGATCGCATAGCGGTTGGCCCTCGCCCGTTCGGCCAGTTCGGCCTGGGTCAACCCTGCCCGGGTGCGGGCAGCCCGAACCGCTCGTCCCAGAGCCTCCGGTGACCGGACCCGGGTCGTATCGCGAGCAGCTGGTGTTGACATTTGCTCACATTAAGCGCCCACGCGCGCGATGTCAAAGAACACTCACAACTGGCACAGCCTTGCGGAATGTCAAAGTCCACGCACATCGCGAGCGCGGGCCGCGCTATTCGGGCAGCTACTCAGAGGCTGGCGGCGAAGGCCTGCTCGACGATGTCCAGGCCCTCGTTCAGCAGCTCGACGCCCATCGACAGCGGTGGCAGGAACCGCAGCACGTTGCCGAAGGTCCCGGCGGTCAGGGTGACCAGCCCCTGCGCGTGGCAGTAGGCATTGACCTTGCCGGTCAGCGCGCTGTTCGGGGTGAGGTCCCCGGCGCCGGCGACCAGCTCGATGGCCAGCATCGCGCCCCGGCCGCGGACGTCGCCGATCTGCTCGTACTTGGCGGCCAGCTGCTGCAGCCGGGGCAGGACCAGCGCCTCGATCGCCTTGGCCCGGGCGTTGAGATCCTCGGCCCGCATCGTCTCGATCGAGCCCAGCGCCGCGGCGCAGGCCACCGGATTGCCGCCGTAGGTGCCACCCAGGCCGCCGGCCTGCACCACGTCCATCACCTCGGCCCGGCCGGTCAGTCCGGACAGCGGCAGCCCGCCTGCGATGCCCTTGGCGGTGGTGATCAGGTCGGGCACCACGCCCTCGAACTCGCAGGCGAACCAGTCGCCGGTGCGGCAGAAGCCGGTCTGGATCTCATCGGCGATGAACAGGATGCCGTGCTCGGTGCACCAGTCCGCGACCCGGCGCACGAAGGCCGGCGCCGGGACGATGAAGCCGCCCTCGCCCTGGATCGGCTCGAGCAGCACCGCGGCGGTGTTGTCCTCGCCGACCTGGGCGTGCACCTGGCTGACGAACTGCTCGAAAGCTTCAGACGCACAGTTCTGCGCGCCAGTCGGCCAGCGGAACGGATAGGCCATCGGCACCCGGTAGATCTCGTTGGCGAACGGCCCGAACCGGTGCTTGTACGGCATGTTCTTGGCGGTCAGCGCCATCGTCAGGTTGGTCCGGCCGTGGTATGCGTGGTCGAAGGCGACCACTGCCTGCCGTCCGGTGAACGAGCGGGCCACCTTCACCGCGTTCTCGACCGCCTCGGCACCGGAGTTGAACAGCGCCGAGCGCTTCTCACCACTGCCCGGGGTCAGCTCGTTGAGCGCCTCGCAGACCGCCAGGTACTCCTCGTACGGGGTGACCATGAAGCAGGTGTGGGTGAAGTCGGCGACCTGGGCCTGCACCCGCTCGACCACCCGGGGCGCGGAGGCACCGACCGTGGTGACCGCGATGCCGGAGCCGAAGTCGATCAGCTGGTTGCCGTCGACGTCGACCACGATGCCGCCGCCGGCGCGTTCGACGTAGACCGGCAGCCCGGTGCTGACCCCGGCCGAGACCGCGGCCTGCTTGCGCCGGTGCAGCTCGACCGACCTCGGCCCCGGGATCGCGGTCCGCAGTATCCGCTGCTGCTCGATCGGGGCGGGGCCTTGGTTCATCGCGAACTCCAGGGGTGAGGTAGTGCGGTAATTCTAGGGCCCTCGGCTGCGACCGGCGCCGGCTCAGAAGTCGATGTTGTGCATCACGTGCTTGATCCGGGTGTAGTCCTCCAGGCCGTACATCGACAGGTCCTTGCCGTAGCCGGAGTGCTTGAAGCCGCCGTGCGGCATCTCGGCGACCAGCGGGATGTGGGTGTTGACCCAGACGCAGCCGAAGTCCAGCCGGCGCGAGACCCGCATCGCCCGGCCGTGGTCGCGGGTCCACACCGAGGACGCCAGGCCGTACTCGACGCCGTTGGCCCACCGGATCGCCTCGTCCTCGTCGGTGAAGGACTGCACCGTGATGACCGGGCCGAAGATCTCGGTCTGGATCTGCTCGTCGTCCTGGCGCAGCCCGGACAGCACCGTCGGGGTGTAGTAGTAGCCGACCTCGCCCTGCTGGCGACCGCCGGTCAGCACCGAGGCGTGGTCGGGCAGCCGGTCCACCAGCCCGGAGACGTGCCGCAACTGGTTGGCGTTGTTCAGCGGGCCGTAGAGCACGTCCTCGTCGTCGATGGCGCCGGTCTTGGTGGCCTGCGCCTGCTCGGCCAGTGCCGCGGCGAACTCCTCGGCGAAGCCGGCCGGCGCCAGCACCCGGGTTGCGGCCGTGCAGTCCTGGCCCGCGTTGAAGTAGCCGGCGACCGCGATCGCCTCGGCGGCGGCTGCCACGTCGACATCGTCGAAGACCACCACCGGGGCCTTGCCACCCAGTTCCAGGTGCACCCGCTTGAGGTCGCGGGAGGCCGCCTCGGCCACCTGCATGCCGGCCCGGGCCGAGCCGGTGATCGAGACCATCGCCGGGGTGGGATGGGCGACCAGGGCCCGGCCGGTGTCACGGTCACCGCAGACCACGTTGAACACTCCGGGCGGAAAGAACTCCGCGGCGATCTCGGCCAGCAGCACCGTCGAGGCCGGCGTGGTGTCCGACGGCTTGAGCACCACCGTGTTGCCGGCGGCCAGCGCCGGGGCGAACTTCCAGACCGCCATCATCATCGGGTAGTTCCAGGGCGCGACCTGGCCGCAGACGCCGACCGGCTCGCGCCGGACGTAGGAGGTGTGGCCGGCCATGTACTCCCCGGCCGAGCGGCCCTCCAGCACCCGGGCGGCGCCGGCGAAGAACCGCAGCTGATCGATCATCGGCGGCACTTCCTCGCTGCGGGTCAGCGCGAGGGGCTTGCCGGTGTTCTCGCACTCGACCGCGATGATCTCCTCGGCGCGGGCCTCCATCGCGTCGGCGAACTTCAGCAGCGCGCGCTGCCGTTCGCTCGGGGTGGTGTCGCGCCACGTCTCGAACGCGCTCGCGGCCGCGCGGTACGCGGCGTCGACGTCCGCCTCACTCGAGAGCGGTGCCGAGCCGAACACCTCGCCGGTCGAGGGATTGATCAGATCGGTACGGCGCCCGTCCTGCGCGTCAACACTCTTCCCGTCGATGAAGTTCTGCACTGTTCTCGCCACCCGTCGCACGTTACACACGCCTGCGCGACACCGCGGGTCAATCGACCGTCATGCGCAGATTGCGT
>JAVEEO010000155.1 GCA_030840415.1 Pseudonocardiales bacterium
ATCGATTTTTTATCTGCCGTTCCTGGAGGAAGTCTATGAACACTCGGAAGTCCGTCGCCGGGGCCGCGGCCGTGCTGGCCGCCGGCGTGGTCTCGTTCGCAACGGCCGAGACGGCCACTGCGCAGCCGCCGGGCAGTGAGCGGATCACCTCGATCCAACAGCTGAAGTCGAGCATCCATCAGGCGGTAGTGGTCGAAGCCCTCAGTGGTAGCACCCTCTCCTGCTGCCCCGCTGGCCAGCCCGAGTCCGCGGACGCCGGCTCCTTCTAGCGCACACCGACGCAGATGAGCGAATCGCAGGTCGGCGAGCCGGTTCAAACCTGGTGCCCGAGCGGCAGGGCGAGGGCTGCCGAGTCGATCGTGCTCGGCGTGCGGTCGGCGGACACCGGGCGGCTGGCCTACCTGGCCGAGCCGGTGCCGGCCGGCGAGGTGCTCGGCGAGATCCCCGAGGGCATCGAACCCACCCGCATCCTCCGGTTCGCCTCACACTGCAGCACTAGCTGCCCGCACCGTCGGGGTGCGGACTGCAGCCTGGTCGAGCGGGTGATCGTCGCGGCTCCGCCGTCCACCACGGTCACGGTGCCACGCTGCCATCTCAGGCCGAAATGCCAGTGGTGGCACCAGAAGGGGGTCGCGGCCTGCCACCAGTGCCCGGCCGTGTCCACCGCCTTCGAGGCCGACGACGCACTGACCTCACTGGTAGCAGACCCGGCCACTACCCTGGCCCAGCTCGAGCAGTGGATTGCCGAGTCCGCCTGAGCCGGGTGCCGGCACCGCCGGTCCGGCTGGCTACCAGGACGATCAGTCGGCCGGAACCGGGAAAACCAGCCGGTCGAAGGTGAGCAGCGGCGGCTCGCCGGCCCGGGCGGAGGGCACCGCGAACCGCACCTGCCACACCGCGCCCTCGGTGGCCGGCTGAACCTTGCGTTGCCAGTCCTGCATCGATGTGGCGAGCTGGACCGCGTTCTCCGGGCCAAGTACCAGATCGCCCACCAACGCCGACCGCACCCTCGGCAGCCCGTCGACCAGTTCGAGATAGCTGACTCCGAAGCTGGAAAGGTGCTGCGGCTGCCCGACGGCCAGGACGTCGAAGGCGTCCCGCAGCGCCTGGACGAGGTCGGCCCCGGGCAGCGCAATGTCCTGCTCCCAGCGCAGCGAGGGGCTGGGAACTGTCACCTGGATCGGCCGAGCTGTCAGCACGAACGCCGGATTGGTCTGCCGGGTGCCGGGTAACTCGGCGTTTCGCTCGACCGTGACGGTGACCCGGGCGGCCGGTCCGGGCGCCCCGATCAACCCCGGCCACGCCAGCCGCACCGTCAGCGGGCTGGTGACCAGCGACCCGGCCGCGGTGTACTCGCGGCTGTTGTCGAGCACCGGCCCCGGTGTCAACGACAGCAACCCGTCCTCGGCGGCCACGGCGATCTCCGGCCAGTTCCCCGCGACGGCGGTCCGGCTCACCACCAACCGGTCGAGCCCGCCGCTGGCCGTGTAGACCGCCCGCAGCCGGTAGTCCCCGCTGAACCCTGATTCGAGCTTGCTGTTCCCGAGGTTGGTCGGCGCGGGGCCGGCCGCGACCGGGGCGGCTGTCCAGTGCCCTTGCCAGGCGGCGGTGACCGCGGCGACCAGGGTGGTCAGGGTTGCCGCCGCGGCGCCGCGCAAGCTGGCGGCGTCGATGCCGTCAGTTGGCTGGACGTCGGTGCCGATCAGCTCGCTGAGCCGGGTGGATGCGTCGAGGTAACCAGCCAATGCCTGGGCCAGTGCGCCATTGCCCGGCCTGCTGGCCGGCGCCGGTGGCCGGCCGGTGATCGATACCCGCACCAGGTCCTGCGCGGCGTGCTGGTGGCGGTAGCCGAGGCGGGCCGTCCACTGCACGGCCTCGGCCAGCGTGGGCTGCTCCGCTGCGGCGAAGGTCGCCGCGGTCGTCATCGGCTCGGCGGGGACGGGCTGGGGCTGCTCGCGCAGCGGTACGGGCAGCTCGGCCGGCGGCAGGTCGGCCACCAGCGTCTCGACCTGGTAACCGCCGCTCAGCGGCCGGACGAACCGCAGCAGCACCGGATCGGTGCTCCCACCGTGGCCCGCAGGATCGAGTTCGAGGGCGTCGAACACCAGCCGGGGAGCGGTCGCGAGGCCGGTCACCGCGGCGGGGTCGGCGCAGGTCAGCGCGATGGTGCAGGTGGCGCTGGACGGGTTCAGCTCCAGTCGACCGGAGCTGAACCCGAGGTCTGGTCGGCCGGACTCCTGCACGGTGGCCAGCAGCCGGCCGGCCGCTCCGTACGGCGAGACGACCACGGCTCGGTACTGCGCGAGGACCGAGGCACCGTAGGCCTCGCCCAGGCCGGTGCGGGCCATCGATGCCAGCGCGCTGCGGGCATCGGCCAACCCGGCATCGGCATGCGGTCCCGTTTCGCCCGAGCGCAGTGGGGCAACGCCGGCGGCGAGGGCATCGGGCAGTTGCCGCCGCAGGTCCATCAGCTGATCGCGCGCGAGGTCCGGCAGCCGCCCGAGCAGCGGCTCGGCGAGGTAGCCGTCCAGGTCGGCGAGAAAGGATCGGGCCCACGGCTCCACGTCCAGGCCGTGGTACTCCCGCAGCTCCGGCTGGCCCAGCTCGCCCCGCGCGGTGACCGGCCGGATCGGGATGCTGAGATCGACCAGTGCCGGGTAGAGCGGGCGCAGCGCGAACGGCTGCGGTTCGGTGGCCCCGCCGGCCGCCGGTTCGATGCGGACGAGGGCAATGCCCCCGGTGCCGAAGGACACCGCCCACAACGCGCCGTGGGCATCGGTGGCCAGCCGGAGGGCGGGCAGCGCGGTCAGGCAGGCGTCGATGAAGGCAGCGCGATCCGGGCTCGGCGGCACCTGGGTGTCGGCGCGCTCGACGCTAGCCGTGCCGCCACCGGCTGGAGGTGTGCTGCCTTCCATCCTGAGCGTGACGACCAGCGGCACCGCGAGCGCCGGGGGTTGGAGGTCACGACCGGGGGAGGCGGTCAGGGTTGCCGCCACCGGCGGCAGCAGCGCCCGGCTGCCGGCCCGGAACAGCGGCGATCCGGCAGCGCCGGCGAGCAGCCGGTCGACCGTCGGGCGGATGCCGTCCGCGGTGAGCCGGTCGAGGACCGCGTGCACGGTGTCGTGCTCGGTGGTGGTGGTCCTGGCGCCGTCAAGGTCGAGCCGCACGCCGGGTCGCAGCAGGCCGAGCATCGCGGCGTTGGCGGCGGCGAACGCCTCCGGGGGGCAGCCGTACTCGGCCTGTACGTCAGCGCCGATCACCGGATCGTCGCTGGTGCCGGTGCCCAGCACGGCGAGCGGGCAGCTGAGCACGGGCCCGGGGCTGAGCGTCGCACCGAGCCGGTCGAGGGCGTCGGCCACCAGTTCCAGGGTGGCGCCGGGGTGCTGCTCGGCCAGCCTGGCGTGCAGCGAGCCGAACGAGTCGCCGGCGACGGTCTCGGTGCTGACGGTGACCGGCTCGCCGGCATCGGCGGGGCCGGCATCCTCCTCGGCCCGAGGTTCGAGCTCGGCATCGGCCGCTATCCGCAGCCGGACCGGCAACCCGGCAGGCAGCGTGCCGGCGACCCGGGCATTGCCCGCGACCAGCTCCGCGGGGGTGCTGCCGAACCGGCGGGCCAGCACCGCGAGGGTGTCGCCGGGCTGCACCGAGTACGGAATCCGGGCGTCCACCGGCAGCGTCATCCGGCCGGGCAGCTCGATGATCGGCTCGGCCGCCAGCCGCAGGCCGCGGTTGTCGGCCAGCAATCGGCCGGCAGTGACGTTCAGGCCGGCAGCGACGTCGGTCAGGGTGCTGCCATCGGCCGGGACGGTGTCCGGCGCGGGCTGACCGAGCCGCCGGGCCAGCGCCTGCCCGGCGGCCAGCAGGCCGTTCAGCGGCCGGTCGGCGTTGGCGGCGGCGAGTTGATCGGCGAGCAGGCCGTAGCGGTCCAGCAGCTCGCCGAGGGTGGCGATCCCGGCCAGTTCGGGGGCCGTGGCCGCCGCCATCGCCCCGGCGAACAGCTCGGCGGCCCGGGCGAACCGGCGCAGCGACGGTGCACCGTCGGCGACCGGCATCGCCGGATCCCCGCCGACGGTGCACAGCAGCGAGACGGTGATTGCGGCCCCGTCGAGCTGCGCGCCGATCAGCCGGTACCGCCCGGCCTGCTCCCCGGCCCGCCGGGCCGCGCGCTGCGGGGCTTCGTCCGGCCCGGGGACCGCCCAGTCCGGACGGGTCGAGACGGTGACCGCCAACTCCGGCCGCGGGTCGGTGCCGGCGATCCGGTAGCAGCACTCGGTGCCGGGCCATCCGTCGATCCCACCGGCGGGAACCGGCATCGGCGAGTCACTAAACGTTGATTTCACGTCCGAACCATAGCGGCGGAGCCGGGTGCCGGCAGCCGAACCGGGGGATCAGGCCGGCCGGCTGCCGGCGGGCCCGGGTTGTCGCCGGGGCATCGCCAGCCCCGACCGGTGAGAGCCTCGACCGCTGTCAGCCCAGCCCGTACCGCTTGCTGATCGCTTCGCCGCTTCCGGTACCGACGAGCACCCGGCGCAGCAAGGTGGCGAGGGTGTTTCGCTCCTGCGCGCTCAACGCCTGCAACATGGCCATATTGAGGGCATGTTCGGCCTTGGTGACCGTTTCCATCAGGTCGCGCCCCTGGGCCGTCAGTGAGAGGTGTACCACACGCCGATCGACGGTTCCGGGTTCGCGCCGCACCAGATTGCGCTTGACCAGCAGGTCGACCACGCGGCTCGGGCTACCGGTTTCGCACACGATCAGCCGTCCTACCTCGGCGAGGGTCAGCTCACCCTGTTCGGCCAGTACCGACAGGATTTCGGCCTGGGACGGGGTCAGGCCGGCGGGACGCAGTTCGTCGGCAAGCCACCGGTTGCCCTCGCGTTGAGCTGCGAGAACCAGATGGCGCAGTTCGGCCAGCGCTCGAGTTTCGGCGTCGCTGCCGGCTGTCGCTTTTCGCCTGGACATGCACTGTTTTCCTTCCTGTAACGACCTCAACTTGACGACAGCTGACTAATGATGCAGTGTCGGTGACACGACATCAATGATGATGCATCGATGAGACTACATCAATGATCGTTAATCGATGACAGAGCATCTGCATCGTAGCTTGCATCCCACACCCCATTGATCAATTTCAGCCGGCCCGGCGCGTCCGTAACCCAGACCGTGGCGAAACCGGCACCCCATTTCAGGAGGAAAGTCATGACCCTGCTCGCCACCCCGTTCGTAGTAACCCCTGCCCTTCCCGTCCAGTTGAGTGAGATCGACGATGTGATCATCGCGATCGCGCAGGGCGAGATGGTGGTCGTGGTCGACGACGAGAACCGTGAGAACGAGGGCGATCTCATCGTGGCGGCCGAACATGCCACCAACGATGTCATCAACTTCATGATCACCCAGGGCCGCGGCCTGGTGTGCACCGCACTGACCGCTTCCCGCGCCGCGGAGTTGGAGCTGCCGTACATGGTCGCTCGCAACGAGGACCACCTCGGTACCGCCTTCACGGTCAGCGTCGACGGCACACCGTCGACCGGCGTGACCACCGGCATCTCGGCCTCCGACCGGGCAGCGACGATCAAGCTGCTGATCGAAGGCAGCGCGAGCGACCTGCAGCGTCCCGGCCACATCTTCCCGCTGATCGCCCGCGACGGCGGCGTGCTGGAGCGTCCCGGACACACCGAGGCAGCTGTCGACCTGGCCCGGATGGCCGGCTGCGAGCCGGCCGGGGTGATCGTCGAGATCGTGGGCGACGACGGCGAGATGTTGCGGCTCGACCAGCTGGGACGGTTCGCCGACGGCCACGGCCTGCTCATCACCAGCATCGAGAAGCTGCAGGCCTACCTGAGTGAAAACGCGGCTGTCGGGTCGTGAAGCCGATCGAGGATGGGGTGCGGGCCACCGCCTTCGCGCTGATCCATCGCAGCGTACGGCGGCGCCTGGTACAGGTGGACGGGGCGCACAACATCCCGATCGACGGGGCGTTCATCCTGGCGCCCAACCACAGCAGCTACTTCGACCACTACCTCGTCGAGACGGTGCTGTTCAGCGCCCGTGGCAAGCCGACCTGGTTCCTGACGAAATCCGAAGCGTTCGACAAGCCGATCAGCCGGTTCTGGCACAACGTCATGCGCTGCATCCCGGTCGACCGGGGACGGCCGACCGCGGCCACCCTGGCTCGCATCGGGCAGGCGCTGGCCGACGGCCGGGCCCTGGTGATCTACCCGGAGGGCACCCGCGGCCCGGGGGACCGGCTGCTTCCGTTCAAGGACGGCGCGTTCTGGTTCGCCGTCCGGCATGACGTGGCCGTGATCCCGGTGGGGATCGCCGGCGCGGACCAGGTGCTCGCCAAGGGCACCAGGTGGCCGCGAAAGGCGCCCCTGCGGATCGTGTTCGGGGAGGCTTTGACGGACAACCCGTCGCTGTCCCGCTCACAGCGGATCCAGACGCTGCGCCTACAGGCAGAGCGCCGGATTCCCGAATTGATGGCCGACGCAGCGATGCCCGGGGCGGATCCGTCCGGCGCGCTGGGGCTGGAGGTGGGCCGTCAGATCGACGCCAGCCTCCGGCCCGACGGCCGCTGCCCTGCCGAGGCACTGCGGCGGCTCGGCCTGCTGGCCGCGCTGGTGCCCGATCGAGGCACCGCGGAGATCGAGCTGCCGGCGCAGCGCCTGCGGCTGCGCGGGCTGCGTGCCATGTCGGCCGGACCGCTGCGGCGGCCGGTGCTGGCCTATCCGGTGCGGCGACGGGCGCTGCGGCTGCTCCGCCGCAATCCCGAGCATCCGATGGCCAACTACCTTGTCGGGCGCTGGCATCTGACCATGCCGCGATCCCTCGGCGGCCGGCCGGAAACCGGTGTCGAACACCTGAGCAGGGCAACCGCGACCGCACCCCGGTCGGACACCCGCTTCGCGATGGGCCTGGCTGAGGCACTCGTCGCAGCCGGTCATCCCGACGAGGCGGTCACGCCGCTGGCCTTGGTCATCGAGCACACCCCACCCACCGACCGGGGGTACCGGCGCGTCCAGCGCGCCCAAGCCCTGCTGTCGGCAGTCAATTCCCGTCCTTCCGGCGTCCCTGATGACGCCCCTGTCCAGACGTTTGCCGTCACGGCCGCCGTCGGAGGTTCCACATGAACGCCCTCACCCGCTTGTCCCTGAAGCGGCCGCGTCTGGTCATCGGCTTCTGGCTGATCGTCCTGGCATCCTCCGGTGCACTGGCGTTGCACCTGCCCGATGCCATGAAAGCCGGTGGCTTCAACAACCCGCGCGGCTCAGCCGTCGCCGGCCAGAGCACGCTTGAGAAGGCATTCGGCGACGCCCCGACCAGCCTGCAGGTGGTGCTGTACGACGCCGACCAACCGGTGGCCCCCATCGCGGCGGCGGCGGCGGCGAAGCTGCGCGGCTTCGAGCACGTCGTCTCGGTGCAGGATGCCCGCACCCACCCGAACTGGGTTTCCAAGGACGGGCACACGACATTCCTGCAGATCGGCTTCGGCAGCGACAACAACACCACCCAGAACCTGGTGCCCGAGTTGCATACCGCAACGGTGTCGGCGGTCGCCGACCCGA
Source organism: Pseudonocardiales bacterium (assembly GCA_030840415.1). Classification (GTDB taxonomy): domain Bacteria; phylum Actinomycetota; class Actinomycetes; order Mycobacteriales; family Jatrophihabitantaceae; genus Jatrophihabitans_A. The sequence goes on from JAVEEO010000155.1 coordinate 7,566, forward strand.
GCGTCGAGGTCGCGGTGACGGGTGCGCCCGCGCTGGACTACGCCTTGAACCTGCAGTCGGCCGAGGACGCCAAACACGCCGAACTGATCGCCTTTCCCTTGCTGTTCCTGGTGCTGTTCCTGGTCTTCCGCTCGGTCGCCGCGACGTTGATCCCGGTATCCATGGCGGGGCTGAGCATCGTGGTCTCGCACGGCATCGGGTACCTGCTGAGCCGGGTCACCGAGATCGAGATCCTCTACACGAACGTGGTCTCGTTGATCGGCTTGGCGGTCGCGGTCGACTACTGCCTGTTCATCGTCAAGCGCTACCGCGACGAGTTGGCAGCCGGTGCCGACACCCGACCGGCGCTGCTGCGCGCGATGGGCACCGCCGGCCACTCCGTGATGTTCAGCGGCCTGGTCGTCGTGGTCGCGTTGCTCACCCTGCTCATCCCGCGCATGATGGTGTTCTCCAGCGTCGCGCTGGCGGGCGCGGTCGTGACGCTGGTGGCACTCGGGCTGACGTTGACGCTGCTCCCGGCCGTTCTGTTGCTGCTCGGCCCCCGGATCTCCTGGGGCAGGCTTCGTACGCGGCGCCAACCCAGAACCGCCCGGGCCGCCCGGTTCGACCTCAGTCGGCTGCGGCGCAGGCCCAAATTGCTGCTGCTACTGCTGGTACCCGCGTTCCTGATCCTTGCCGCGCCGATGTCCGGCATCCGGCTACAGGTTCCGGTGGCCAGCGCCTCCATCCTGCCCGCGGGGACCGAAGCGCGGACCGGTATCGAACGCATCGATCAGAACCTTGCGCTACGAGACCTCTTCCCGATCGAGGTCGTCCTGTCCGCACCGGCGTCCGGCGGGGCCCCCCGGCTCCTCGACGCTGCTCGCGCGGTGACCGGATTGGCAGGCAAGCAGGGGCAAACGCTCCAGACCCGCGCGGTGACCGAGCTGGCCGCGGACCCGGCGAGTGTTGCCACGGCGGCCGGTGGCGACCTGACCGCGCTACCGGCAGCGAACCGGGCAGCCTTCCAGCAGTTGTGGACCAGGTCGGGGGAGGACTACGTCACACGGGTCCAGATCCTGTCCAAGGCCGGGCCGGATGCGGTAGGCACCCACGAACTGGTCGCCTCGCTGCGTAATGGACTGCCGGCTGCGGTGGGGGACGGAGTCCGGTCGCAAGTCACCGGGGCCACCGCTCAGGGCGCGGACTTCGACAACGTGGTGCGCGGCTCGCTGCCGCTGATCGTGCTGGCGGCCGCGTTCGCCACCCTGCTGCTGTTGCGCCGGGCCTTCTCGTCCTGGTTGGCGCCGCTGTTGGCGTTGGCCTTCAACGCATTGGTGGTGACCGCGAGCCTCGGCCTGCTCAGCCTGATCTATCAGAAGGGGCTGGACCAACCGATCAACAGCGTCACCCCGCTACTGCTGTTCGCCATCATGTTCGGGTTGAGCATGGACTACATGGTGATCATGATGTCGCGGATGCGGGAGTTCTACCGCGAGGGCTACTGCCACCATGACGCGAGCGAAACCGGCCTGCGCCGCTCCGCCGGGATG
>JAVEEO010000159.1 GCA_030840415.1 Pseudonocardiales bacterium
CTGCCGGCTCAGCTTGAGCGAGATCGCCAGCTCCTTGAGCTTGCGGCTCAGGGTCTGGTCGGAGTTGAGGTAGGCGTTCTTGACGTACTGCTGGGTGATGGTCGAGCCACCCTGGGTGGAGCCGCCCCGGACGTCGTTGACGGCTGCCCGCAGGGTGCCCTTGACCGAGATTCCGGGCTCGGAGTAGAAGCCGCGGTCCTCGGCGGCGATCACCGCGTCGCGCACGTGCACCGGCACCTTGGCCAGCGGCACGATGATCCGGTTCTCGCCCCCGTCGATGGTGGCCATCGTCGAGCCGTCGGCGTACTGCACGATCGCGGACTGGTTGGTCTCCAGCTCCTCGGGGCTGGGCACGTGGGCGACCGAGTACACCGCGACCGCCAGCACCGTCATCAGCACCGCGAACAGGCCGAGCAGCCAGGTGGCGATCAGGCCAATCCGGCGCAGGATCCGGCCGCGACGGCTCATCCCGGCCAGCCGGCGCTTCTTGGCCGCCCGCCGGCGCTGCCAGCGGCCGGGCTGACCGCCCCCCTTGGACGGCTTGGACGAACCCGCCGAGCCGGCCGGACCGCCGGGACCGCCGGATGCGGGCCGGGACTGCCTGGGCGCGGAGGAACCCGCCACGAAGAACTCCTTCATTGCTCAGTGCTGAACGGATGCGCAGGGGCGCACGCGAGTACTCTGCGTCACCGCTGCAACTCCTAGCAGGGTACGGGGAGTTCGACGGCCTGCTACGTCAAGCAGAGCCGTCAGAGCGGGCGAAGGCCGCGAAAGCAGCCGACCGGCGGCGGTGGTGGGCTCAACTCACAGCCGATGCCGGACCAATCACACGGGCTGGTCGCCGGCAGCCGGCCGGAACCGGTCGGTGGCGGCCACGATGGCCTGCCCGATTGCCGGTGAGGTGTGCCCGGCGTTCTCCACCACCACCAGCTCGGCGTCCGGCCAGGCCCGGGCCAGCTGCCAGGCCGCCTCCAGCGGTCCCTGCGGGTCGAAGCGGCCGTGCACCAGCAGGCCGGGAATGCCGTGCACCCGGTGGGCCTGTTCGATCAGCTGGTTCTCCGCCAGCCAGGCCCCGTGCGAGAAGTAGTGCGCGCACAGCCGGGCGAAGGCCAGCCGGTAGCGCGGGTCGGCCCGCTTGGCCGACCCGCTGGTACCTGCGGCGCCGTTGTCCAAGCTGACCACCGCGTCCTCCCAGGCCATCCAGGCGTCGGCCGCCCGCTGCCGGACGGCGGGATCGGCTGAGTTCAGCAGCTCGTCGTAGACCTGGGTGAGGTCGCCGTCACGCAGCCCGGCCGGTACCGCGTCCCGGTAGCGCGCCCACTCCTCGGGCAGGAACCGGCGCAGGCCGCCGTAGAGCCAGTCGACGTCGGCCCGGCGGGTGAGCGCCACCGCGGCCAGGATGAGTTCGGTCACCCGCTGCGGGAACTGCTCGGCGTAGGCCAGCCCCAGGGTGGTGCCCCAGGAGGCGCCGAACACCAGCCACCGCTCGATGCCCAGGTGCGCGCGCAGCCGTTCGAGGTCGGCGATCAGGTCGCTGGTGGTGTTGGTGGCCAGCGAGGTGTCGTGCTCGGCCGCGTGCGGCGTCGAGCGGCCGCAGCCGCGCTGGTCGTAAAGCACGATCCGGTACGCCGCCGGGTCGGCCATCCGGCGGGAGTTGACCGACCAGCCGCCGCCCGGGCCGCCGTGCACCAGCACCAGCGGCTTGCCGGCCGGGTTGCCGCACTGCTCGTAGTAGACGAGCTGGCCGTCGCCGACGTCCAGCATGCCGGTGTCGAACGGCTCGATCGGGGGATAGCTCGGAACGGGCGCGGCCATGCCCGCACGGTACAAGCCGGCCCGGACTGGGCACGCGGGAAGACACGCCCGCGGCAGCGGTGTGCAAGGCGGTGGTAGGCATGCATCGAACTGATGTATCGTCTCGATATATCGCCAACCTGAACGGCTGGTGAACCACGGGGGAAGGGAGGGAACGCCGGTGCTGGAGATCGCCATCCTGGGACTGCTCAACGAGTCGCCGATGCACGGTTACGAGTTGCGCAAGCGACTGTCGACGCTGCTCGGCGCGTTCCGCGCCTTCTCCTACGGTTCGCTGTACCCGTCGTTGCGGCGGTTGCAGGAGGCCGGCTGGATCGACGAGGAGGCCCCGCTGGCCGAGCCTCCCGGCGGCTTCACGTCCCGGCGCGGCAAGAAGGTCTACAAGCTGACCGCCGAGGGCAAGGAGCACTTCGCCGAACTACTGGCCGAGGTCGGTCCGGAAGCCTATGACGACGAGGGCTTCGGCACCCGGTTGGCCTTCTTCGCCCAGACCCGCTCCGACATCCGGCTGCAGATCCTCGAGGGACGCAAGCAGCGGATGACCGAGCAGGCCGACGGCATGCGTTCCAGCCTGGCCCGCACCCGGGAGCGGATGGACCGCTACACCCTGCAGTTGCAGGAACACGGGCTCGAGTCCGCCGACCGCGAGGTCCGCTGGCTGGCCGAGCTGATCGAAACCGAACGCCGGGGACCGGCTTCAGGCCCCTGACCTCTCAGAATTCCCGCCGAGCCGAGTTCAAGATCCAGCCAGGTGCGGCACCCAACAAGAAGGAGGAACCCGATGGGTTCGCAACACAACCAGGACGGCTCCCAGGGCGGTCCGATCCGGGTCGCCATCGTCGGTGTCGGCAACTGTGCCGCGTCGCTGGTGCAGGGCGTGCACTTCTACCGTGACGCCGACCCCTCGGCGGCGGTGCCCGGCCTGATGCACGTCAAGTTCGGCCCGTACCACGTCAGCGACGTCCAGTTCGTCGCCGCCTTCGACGTGGACGCCAAGAAGGTCGGCCGGGACCTGTCCGAGGCCATCGTCGCCTCGGAGAACAACACCATCAAGCTCTGTGACGTGCCGCCGCTGGACGTCGCGGTGCAGCGCGGGCACACCCTGGACGGTCTGGGCAAGTACTACCGCGAGACCATCGAGGAGTCCGACGAGCAGCCGGTCGACGTCGTCTCGGTGCTGCGCGAACAGGCCGTCGACGTGATGATCTGCTACCTGCCGGTCGGCTCTGAGGACGCGGCGAAGTTCTACGCCCAGTGCGCCATCGACGCGGGCGTGGCCTTCGTCAACGCGCTGCCGGTGTTCATCGCCGGCACCCCGGAGTGGGCGGCCAAGTTCGAGGCGGCCGGCGTGCCGATCGTCGGCGACGACATCAAGTCCCAGGTCGGTGCCACCATCACCCACCGGGTGCTGGCCAAGCTGTTCGAGGACCGCGGCGTGGTGCTGGACCGCACCTACCAGCTCAACGTCGGCGGCAACATGGACTTCAAGAACATGCTCGAGCGCGACCGGCTGGAGTCGAAGAAGATCTCCAAGACCCAGGCCGTCACCTCGAACATGAAGCACGATCTGGGCGCCCGCAACGTCCACATCGGCCCGTCGGACTACGTGCAGTGGCTCGACGACCGCAAGTGGGCCTACGTCCGCCTGGAGGGTCGCGCGTTCGGCGAGGTGCCGCTGAACCTGGAGTACAAGCTCGAGGTCTGGGACTCCCCGAACTCGGCCGGCATCATCATCGACGCGCTGCGGGCGGCCAAGATCGCCAAGGACCGGGGCATCGGCGGCCCGATCCTGTCGGCGTCCTCGTACTTCATGAAGTCCCCGCCGGAGCAGTACGACGACGAGACCGCGCGGGCCAAGGTCGAGGCCTTCATCCGCGGCGAGGTCGAGCGCTGACCCGCTCCACTCGCTGACAGGTCGCAAGGGATGCGGCCCGCAACGTTGCCGGCAGGCGCGTCGCGGGCCGCATTCGCCTTGTTATGGGATCCGTCCGTGCTGCTGGCCGCCCGATCCCGAGCTCAGCAGGCCACGCAGTGGTTGTACCAGTAGTAGCCGGTCAGATAGGCATGCAGATAGGTCGCCGGCGCGCTGGAGAGGTTGACCAGCGTGATCCAGCCGTCGAGGCTCGCGTGCACGATGAGCTCGGTGGGTTGCCGGGCTGCCGTCGAGGACAGCGTCACCGTGGGCTTCCACGGACTTCCCGAGTCGTACAGCCCGAGCAGGGTCGGTTGCGAGGGCTGGTCGGGCGAGACCACGACGGTGTAGGCCATCTCGGTGAAGTCGCCGACCCCCGGGAACAGCGGCAACGGCTGGTGGCCGACCAGCTTCAACTGCGTCCCGGTGCCGTACGGCCGCCTGAGCGAGATCGGCCGCGGGCTGAGCGGGACGTAGCGGCCGGCGAACACGCCTTGGTACGGCCCGTCGCCCTCCCGCCGGAAGTAGCCCATCAGGTCGACGACCAGGTGGACGCCGGCGGTGCTCGACTGGCTGAAGGTGAGCCTGCCGTCCGGGCCCACCTTGACCATCCGCTCGGTCTGCATCGGCTGCGGTGCGGTGCGGTTTCCGGCGAAGCGCATGTGCAGGGTGGCCTGGGTGCCGTCGCCGTCGGT
>JAVEEO010000165.1 GCA_030840415.1 Pseudonocardiales bacterium
CCGGCTCCGGCCGGCACTACCGTGGTCGGTGTGCAGCACAACCCCGCCGCCCCGGCCTGCACCCGCATCGGCCTGGTGATCCACCACGGCCGTCCCGCCGCGGTGGCTGCCGCTGACCGGGTACGCACCTGGGCTGCGGCTCGCGGCCTCGCGGTCACCGAGCTCGACGCCTGGCAGGACGCGGCCCAGGACGGCCGACCGGCCAGCACCCGCCGCAACTCCGCCGAAGAGGTGGCTGCCGGTGGCCACCCGGACCTGATCGTCACCGTCGGCGGCGACGGCACCTTCCTGCGCGGCGCCCGGATCGCTGCCCAGGACGGCGTGCCGGTGCTCGGCGTCAACGTCGGCCGGGTCGGCTTCCTCACCGAGGTCGAGCCCGACGACGTCGAATCCGCGCTGGGCGCCTTCGTCGCCGGCCGGGCCCAGCTCGACGAGCGGCAGATGCTGACCATGCGGGCGTCCCGCCCGCTGAACATCCCGGCGGGCCTGCAGTCGGTGCTGTGCTACGGCCGGGGGCCGCTGCTGCCGCCACCACCGCGACGAAACACCGACTGCGTCGACGGCGTCGACCTCGACGTCACCGCGGTCAACGACATCGTGTTCGAGAAGCTGTCGCGCGACCGGCAGGCCAGCCTCGGGGTCTACGTCGACGGCACCCTGTTCGCCAGCTACTCCGCCGACGCGCTGATCGTGGCAAGCCCCACCGGCTCCACCGCCTACAACTTCGCCGCCGGTGGGCCGATCATCTCGCCCCGGGTGCGGGCCCTGATCTTCACGCCGGTGGCCGCCCACATGGTGTTCAACCGCAGCCTGGTGGTGGCCGCCGACGAGGAGATCACCGTCCGGGTGCTGGAGCGCTCAGGCCAGGTCGCGGTGAGCGTCGACGGCCAGGTACGCGGGGTGCTCGATCCCGGCGACTGGGTCAGCGTGCTGCCGGCCGCCCGGCCGGCCAGGCTGGTCCGGCTGGGGCCCTCGGACTTCTACGCCCGGCTGCGCTCCCGGTTCGGGCTCGCCGACGCCCCGGCCGCGGTGGCGGACAACACCGTCACACCGTCGCGATAGCGACACCGTCACACCGTCGCGATAGCAGCCAGGACCCGAGCCCCACGGCAGGACGGCTGCCGGTCGCGAGGCACGATGGAGGTACGAGCCGAACCAAGGCCGTGCCTGCTACGAGGAGTTCGCGCATGACAACAGTTCCGAGCATTTCCCTCAACAACGGTGTCCAGATTCCGCAGCTGGGCTTCGGCGTGTTCCAGATCAAGCCCGAGGACACCGTCGAAGCGGTCACCGAGGCGCTGCGCATCGGCTACCGGCACATCGACACCGCGCAGATGTACGGCAACGAGAAGCAGGTCGGACAGGCGATCGCCCGGTCCGAGCTGGACCCGTCCGAGATCTTCGTGACCAGCAAGCTGAACAACAACCGGCAGAGCTTCGACGACGCGCTGCGGGCCTTCGACCAGAGCCTGGCCGACCTGGGCCTGGATCGGGTCGACCTGTTCCTGATCCACTGGCCGCTGGCCACCGTCCGGGACTTCACCGAGGCCTGGCGGGCACTGGAGCGGGCCTACTCCGAGGGCCGGGTCCGCTCGATCGGCGTCTCGAACTTCCAGCCGCACCACCTGCGCCGGCTGCATGCCGAGACCGAGGTGCCGCCCGCGGTCAACCAGATCGAGGCGCATCCCTACCTGGTCCAGGACGAAGTGCGCGCCTTCAACGCCGAGCACCAGATCGCCACCGAGGCGTGGTCGCCGATCGCTCAGGGCCTGGTGCTCGATGACCCCGCGATCCTCGAACTGGCCCAGCAACACGACCGGACGCCGGCTCAACTGGTGCTGCGCTGGCATATCCAACTCGGCAACATCGTCTTTCCCAAGTCGATCAACCCGAAGCGGATGCAGGAGAACTTCGACCTCTTCGACTTCGAGCTGTCCGAGACCGACCTGGGAATGATCTCCAGCCTGAACCGCGACCAGCGCACCGGACCGGATCCGGACACCTTCGACTACGTCCCCAGCTGATCGTCTGCTGAACCGACCGGCCGGGGCTGACCGACAGCTCCAGTCAGCCCTGGCCCGGTTGCTGCTCGCGGTGCTTCATCTCGGCCTCGTAGATGTGCATCGTGCCGCCGGCCAACCGCTGCCGGACCTCGGCCTCGACGGCCCGGAACGGCTGCCAGTACTGGGCGTCGTACTGCTCGACGATCTGGAACGTCCAGCAGCCAGGGATCACGTCGCGCCCGACCAGCAGGTCGGCCACCTGGCGGGCGGTTTCGTGCTCGCCCGCGTCGTGCAGGGCCTGCACTGCCTCCTGCAGGGTCAGGTCGGCCCGGCCGGAACGGCGGTGGAAGGTGTAGAGCAGGCCGCGGGCCTCCTCCACCACCTCCAATGCCTCGGACAGCTTTCCCAGCGCCGCTACCAGCTCGTCGCCGGCGCCGGCCGGCCGCTGCTTGGCCACCGGCCGCTCCGGGTGGGCCGCCGGGCCGAACTGCTTCAGCAGTTCCTGGTGTCCATCGGCCATCAGCCGACGTTCCGGCCGGTGGGGACGTTCTTACGCAACGCCCGGCGCAGTTGCATGATCCGAAGGCTGCCGGGAATCGCGACCAGCAGCACTCCCACCACCGCGGCCAGCAGGATCGTCAGGGCCAGCGAGAACTGCCCGTGCCAGCCGAAGAAGTGGATGGTGACCCGCCGCGAGTTCTGGCCGATGAAGATGACGAGCAGGATCACGAACAGCGCGGTCGCGATCAGGCCGATCCAGACTCCGCTGACCTTGGTGGCCTGGACGTGCCCGCGTTCGTTGAACCCCGGAGCCGGACTGCTGGCCATGGAGGTGCCGGCAACCGGCTCGCGCTCGGCCGGTTCCGCGGGGTAGCCGGCCGTCGGCGGGCTGACCCGCGGCCCGGTGCCGGGCGCGCCTGCGAGGTCCGAACTCGATCGGGGCAAGGGAGGGTTGGCAGGATCGGTCATGGCGAACTCCTTAGGCGCCGCGGCAGAAACCACGCTGTTGGGCATCTCACGGCCTGAGGAAACGGTACCTCGCAGGCCGGCACCACACCCTGCGGACGTGCCGTTGGTGCTCCGGCTCGCTCAGAGCGCAGCCGGCACCCGGTCCGTCGCGAACAGCGCGCTGACGCACCGGTGCGCGTCGTGCACCGGCCTGCAGAAGGTACCCGGTGAGGGCACCAGGTGGTTGTAGAAGGTGGCGCCCTCACACAGCGGGCCGAGTACCGACAGTCGCCGCTCGGGGTGGCCGTCGGCGTCGAGTGGATGCTGCTCGGCGTCGACGTCGATGCCCACCAGTTGCCTGCTGCCCGGCCGGTGCGGCCGGATCCAGCCTTTGCGGCATAGGGCATTCAGCAACGGGCTGGCCGAACCGGCCACCGCCGGCGGCGCCACCCGGGCCGCCACCAGCCAGTCCGCCTGCTCGGCGCACGGCTCGGCCAGCCTGGTCGAGGCCAGCTGCCAGCGTCCCGCCCGCCAGCGCACTGACGCGGCCGGCCCGAACGGCGCCGAGGCCAGGCCCGCCTCCAGCAGCGCCAGCAGTTCCAGGTGTCGCTCGTACTGCGGCCCGACCACCGCCCGGTTCAGCGCCGGAACGATCCGGGCGGCGAAGGCCTCCCCCGACTCCGGTGTCAGGCCACCGAAGTCGACGACGTAGCGGAACTGCTCGCGCAGTGCGCGCAGCACGTCCAGGGCACCCTTGACCGGGCTGCCGGCGAAGCCGTGCACCGCCTCGGCCAGGTCGGCACGGAGCTCGGCCGCCAGCCATCGCTGATAGGCGCTGCCGCTGCGCAGCGACATCGCGGCTGATCCGTCCAGCGCCGCCGCCGGATCAAACGGGCCGAGCCGGCGGTCCAGGCCGTCCAGCACCGCGACAATTTCCTCAGCACCGGCGGCCGCCAACCGGTCCACCAGGGCCGCCTCGGCTGCCAGGCCCGCGCACCGGGCCTGGGTGCGCCGGTAGGCGATGCGGACCTCGGTCAGCACCAGCGGCCAGACGTCGCGCTCGAAGTCCAGCGGAGCCCGCCGCTGCTCGCGGAGCCGGTCGATCGCCGGCCGGGTGAAGACCAGCGGCAGGTAGGCCGGCCCGAACTCGACGACCCGGGGACGCGCCCGGCACGGCAGGCCGGAGCGCGAGTAGAACAGCAGCCGTGGTTCCCGCCCGCTGGCAAGGTAGCGCAGCCGGTCGCCGTCCGGCACGAACCGGCCGCCCCGACCGACGGTCAGGCAGGACATCGCATCGATCGCCGACAGCCCGAACCCGCCGATCGCCACGCTCTGGCCGGCGCCGATCCCGGCCAGCCGGTCCGGCAGCGGGTACGGCTCGGCGATCAGCCGGTGCGCCCCGGGCCGGCCGGCGTCGGCCGGCGCATTGGCGGTGTAGCCGGTGGTCAGGAAGGCATGCCGCACCGTCAGTTCGGCGCCGTCGGACAGCGTGACGGCCAGCAGATCCTGCGGACCCGACCGCAGGTCCACTGCCTGCCCGCGGTGCATCCGGACCGACAGGTGCGGTGGCAGCTCGGCCAGCAGTTGGTGCAGGAACCACCGCAGGTACTGCCCGAGCACCCGGCGCGGCAGGAAGTCCGTCGGCCGGATCGGCCGGCCGGTACTGCCCACCGTGAACCCGTCCTCGGCAAGGCGCAGTCCGCGCCCGCTGGCCCACTCGTAGAGCGACGGCCCGGTACCGCGAACCTGGTCGCCCACCGTGCAGGCGTCGGGAAACATCGACACCTGGCCACAGGTGGTGTTGAGCAACAGGTAGTCCGGCTGGGCCAGGGCATGCACGCCGGCCCCGTCACCGACCGGGTCGATCACCTCGACCCTGACCGGAACCGCCGGGTCGGCCAGCGCCAGCACCCGTTCGAGCACTCCGAGCCCGCGGGAGCCCAGGCCGATGATGGCCACCGACATCTCAGCGGGCATGGGCTACCTCCTGGGCTGACGACCTGAGTCCGAGGGCTCAGGGGCTGAGCCGGATGCGTACCCGGCGGTTCTGGCGTCCCTTGTTCTCCACCTTGTGGATCTGGATCTGGCCGATCTGCCGGGTGGAGGCGACGTGCGTCCCGCCGTCGGCCTGGGCGTCCAGGCCGACGATGTCGACGATCCGCAGTTCGGCGGTCTCCGGCGGGAACACCGCCTGGGTACGGATGATGTCCGGAATGGCCAGCGCCTGTTCCCGGGGCAGCAGCCGCACCTCGATCGCCCGGTCCGCGGCGATCTCGGCGTTGACCGCGTCCTCCAGGCTCTGCTTGAAGCCGGCCGGGATCTCGGGCAGGTTGAAGTCCATCCGCGCCTCGCCGGGTTCCATGTTCCCGCCGGTGACCAGCGCGCCGAAATCGCGGAACACCGTGCCGCACAGCACGTGCAGGCCGGAGTGGGTTCGCATCAGCGTGCTGCGCCGGACGTCGTCGAGCGCGCCGTGCACCGCGGTGCCGGCCGGCGGCACCGGATCCTCCGCAGCGGGCAGCAGGAAGAGGTCCTCACCCTTGCGGGTGCCCACGATCCGGGTCTGCACGCCACCCCAGATCAGTACGCCGTGATCGGGTGGTTGGCCGCCACCGCCGGGATAGAAGGCAGACCGGTCCAGCACGATGCCGGCCTCGGGATCGGCCGGATCGGACCACAGGACGGTGCAATCCCATTCCCGCAGGGTGACGTCCTCCCAGTCCAGCCGATGGGTGTGGTGAGTATGTTCTTTCATGGGTTCGGAATTCCCCTTCCGACCAGCGAGGCGGGGACGATCCGGGCCTCGATCAGCGCCATCGCGCGCTCGGCCCTGCCGGCCGCGACCCAGCCATCCTCACCCACGCTGATCAGGTAGCCAAACCGGTCGGAGAAGGAGTTCCGGATGCTGAGCTGCCGGCCCGGCTCGGCGGTCAGCACCAGTTCGCGCACTCCCGGTGCCCGGGCGGCCTCGGCCAGTCCCCGCACCTCGGTCAACAGCCCCGGTCCGGACGGCAGCAGGAAGCGGATCGCGGCACCGGCCGAGCGGAGCGGGACCACCGGCAGCGCCAGCCCGGCCGCGCGGGCCACCGCGTGCCGGATCAGGTCGATTCCGGTGGCGAGCTCGACGGCTCGCGGGATCATGCCGCCGGCCAGCCGCGGATTTACCTCGACGACCCGGATTCCCCTGCTGGTCCAGCGAAGTTCGGTGTGCGCCGGGCCCCAGGCCAGGCCCAGGGCCCGCAGCGCGGACACCGCCACCCGGCCCAGCCGGTCCCGCTCGTCGGCGGCCAGCCGCGCCGGGAAGTCGTGGCCGGTCTCGACGAAGTACGGCTCCGGTCCCAGGTGCTTGCCGGTCACCCCGACGACGGAATCGTCGAGGGTTTCCACCGAGAACTCCGGGCCGTCCAGGTACTGCTCGACCAGCACCCGCGACTGCGGCGGCAGCCCGAGCGTGTCCGGTCCGGCGTCGAACACGGCCGCTGCCGCGGCTCTCACCTGCTCGGCATCGGCACACCGGCGCACCCCGATCGATCCGGACCCAGCAGTGGGTTTGAGCACCACCGGAAAGCCGATCCGGACCGCGGCGGCGACGGCCTCGGCCGGGTTGCCGGCCGCGGCGAAGCTCGGGCAGCCGATACCAGCGGCCATGAGCGTGCGGCGCTGACGTGCCTTGTCGCGGCAGGCCCGCACCGCGGCCGGGTCGGGATGCGGCAGGCCCAGCACCCGGGCGACCTCACTGGCCGTTGCCACCGAGTACTCCGAACTGCTGGTCACCGCCGCCACCGGACCGGTCAGCTCCGCGCAGAAACGCAGGATCGCCTCGGCACTGCCGGTGTCCACCACCCGATGCTCGATCGAGTCGGCTGCCAGATAGGGGTAACGCAGCGGGTCCCGGGCCAGCACCACCGGCCACAGGCCGAGAGACCTGGCTGCCGCGCAGAACAGCCGCCCGGTGCCGGTGGTGTTGCTCTCGACCAGCACCACCCAGCCACCGGCCGTCATCGGCAGCCGTCCGGGGCCGGATCGGCCCCCTGGCTCACAAGTTCGGCGACCGCAGCCTCCAGCCGCGCGGCTGCAGCTGCCAGCTGCTCGCGCCATTGGGCCCAATGCCGGCGGCGGTGTTGCCAGCCCCGGCAGGCCTGGCCGAACGGTTCGTCGAAGTTCCCGGGGCCACCACCATGGCGCTGCGCCTCGACCAGCTCACCGAGATCCAGGCCGGTCAGGCCGATGCCGTCCAGCCAGCCGGGCGGGCCGAACTCGGCGAGCTTCGTCGAGCCCGCCGCCACCGCTCGCCGGACCGCGTCGCCGACCAGGCGATGGGCGCCGCGAAACGGCATCCCCTGCTGCACCAGCCGGTTCGCGATCGCGGTGGCCGCGGTGAAGCCGCTCTCGGCACGTTCGGCCATCCGGTCCGGAACCGGCCGGGCGCCGCCGACCAGCAGTTGGGCCAGCAGCACGGCCTGCGCGCCGGCGTCCAGTCCCTGCCAGACGCTGGCCATCGCCTCGGTACCGACCTCGATGGAGTTGCTGAACGGCGTGCCGGTCATCATGCCGGCCGCTGCCGTCCAGGCGCCGATCGCCTGGCCCGACTTGGCCTTCAGATGCTCGAGCAGGAAGGCGTTGCGTTTCTGGGGCATCGCTGAACTGCCGCCCACCAACCGGTCCGGAAACTCGAGAAACCCGAACTCGGCAGTACTCCACAATTGCAGGTCACTGGCCAGCCTGCTGAGGGTGATCGTCAGGCTGCTCACCGCACCGAGCACCCGCAGCGCGACGTCCCGGCTGGCCACCGCGTCCAGCGCATGCGGGCTGCCCGCGGTGAAGCCGAGCAACCCGGCGGTCAGGTCCTGGTCGATGGCGAGGTCGGTGCCGGCCACAGCGCCGGCGCCGAGTGGGCAACGCTGCAACCCGTCCGCCGCCGAGACCAGCGCATCGAGGTCGCGCTCCACCGCCGTGGCCAGCCCGAGCAGGTAGTAGCCGTAGCTGACCGGCATCGCGGCCTGGTAATGGGTGTAGACCGGCATCACCACCGATCGGTAGGCACGGGCACGCGAGAGCAGCACCGCCGTCAAGCGGTTCGCCTGCTCGCCGAAGTCCAGCACCCAGGCACGCAGCCGCAACGCGGTGATGCAGGCCTTGAGGTCGTTGCGCGAGCGTCCGGTGTGCAGCACGCCGCCGATGTCGGGTCCAAGCGCCTCGATCAGGTAGCCCTCGTACATCAGGTAGAGCCCACGCGGCGCGGGACGATCCGATAACGGCCGGAAGCCCTGCTCGGACAGCTTGGCGATGCATCCGAGCAGGCCGGCGGCCGCAGCCGGCGAGATCAGCCCGGTGGCGGCCAGCATCGTCAGATGTGCCTTGTCGACAAGTGCCATCAGGCTCAGCTCGGCCGATCTCTCCCGCGGTGACGGGTCGCCGTAGACCACTCGCTGGGTACGCGGTGAGATCTCGGCGACCAGCCGCCCGGTTCCGGCGTGCTCGGCCGCCGGCTGCGCAAGGTTCACCGAGCCTCCCGGGCGCCAGCCGCGCCAGCCGCGCCGGCCACGCCGGCCACGCCGGCCATCACTTCGGCGTAGCTGCGCCGCCCCCAGTCGAAGCAGGTCCACGAACCGGACGGGCGGGTCGGGTCGCTCACCCGCACCGGCTCGGAGGCCAGCGGCTGGTCGAGGTGTCCGGCGCCGCGCAACCAGTTGTCGTCGTACACCGTGTCCTGGTAGCGGTAACCCTCATCGGGCAGCATCACCACGGTGAGCGCGTTCGGGTTCGCCGCCGCCGACCACCGTGCTGCCAGGTAGGCGGCGCCGCCGGACGGCCCCATGAACAGCGCATGCCGGCGGTGCAACTGCCGGGTCGCGGCATAGGCAGCCGAGGCCGAGCACCAGTGCACCTGGTCGAACACCCGGTGATCGAGGTTGGCCGGCATCAGGCTCATGCCCAGGCCGCGCAACTCGCGATGGCCATCGGCATGGCCGAACAGCACGCTGCCGTGGGTGTCGACGCCGATCGCGCGGCATTCCGGCAGCACGGTACGCAGGTTGCCGACCGTGCCGCACATCGAACCACCCGAACCGACCGGGCCGACCACGCAGTCGATCTGGCCGAGGCATTCCAGGAAGAGCTCGGCCACCGTGGCGTACGAGCGCGGGTTGTCCGGGTTGGAGTACTGCTCGGGACAGAAAGTGGATTCGTGCTCGGTCCTGACCTCCGCCAGCCGCCGCAGCCGGGCGGCCTGGTAGCCGCCTGGAACCGCACCGGCCGCCGCCGGTACCCGGTCCACCACCGCGCCGAGGTCGGTCAGCCGCCGGTACAGCCGCTCGTCGATCACCGGATCGCTGACCAGCACCACCCGGCGGTTCATGTGCACCCCCTGCATGGCCAGGGCCAGGCCGAAGGTTCCCGACGTGGTCTCGACGATGACCGTGTGCGGGGGGAGCAATCCCTGCGCCTCGGCACGCCGCAGGATGAACCGGGCCGGGATCATCTTCATCAGGGTGAAGCAGGCACCGTACAGGTTGGGCGCCAGCCGGATCAGCCGCGGGACCTGGTAGGTCTCGGTGGCCTCCTCGAACGCGGTCTGGATGCTCATCGGACCAGCACCTCCACCTCGTGCGGGTCAGCTGCCGGGTGGCCGGCCAGCGAGGCCGACACCCCGATCAGCCCAGTGATCGCGATTCCGATGCGCGACGCGTCGAATTCCAGCTCGGCGGCACACCGGCGCAGCCGCTGCTCGGCATCGGGGGCCAGCGCGTCGAAGAGCAACCCGGCAACCGTTCCGCTGTGGGCCACCTGCACGCCGCAACCGCCGTGCCGCAGGCATGCGCGCAGTAGCCGGTCCAGGTGCGGCTTGGGAAGGTAGCGCTCGTTGATGCGCGCGCTCGCGGTCGCCACCCGTCCCAGCAGTGCCGCATCGCCGAGGGCCACCGCTCTGCGCAGTGCCGCCCGCAGCACGCCGAAGCCAGCCAGCTCCGCATCGTCGTAGTCGGCCGGCCGCAACCGGAGGGTGTCCACCCGGGCGCCCGGTTCGGTGTCACAGCTGATCACGAACATCGGTGGCAACCGATGCCCCAGTGTTTCCAGTACCGTCCCGTCCCGATGGCCGAACAGCACCACCCGGTCGTCGATCATGATCGAATCCGAGGCGCACTCGGCGAGCACTGCCAGCCGGGCCACCTCGTCCGCGGGAAGTGTCACCCCGTGGAAGTCGGCCACCGCCCGGATGGTGGCGGTGACGTCACTGGTGGACGAGCCCATTCCGATGCCGGTCGGCACGTTGCTGCTGATCTCGACCCGGCCGCCCTTGGCGGCACCGGGAAAGGTGCTGAAGTACCGCAACGCCAGCATCGCCGCCCGCCGCACCAACGTCTGCTCCGGCGGGCCCAGCACGCCGCTGTGGCTGTAGCTGGGATAGAACGTCGCCCGGGTACCCCTGCCCGGTTGCGGCAAGGTCACCAGCGCACGCCGCGGTTGACCGGCGGCGTCGGCGAAGATGCCCTGCAGCAGCTCACCATGGTGTGCCGGGGCGTAGCCGACGCCGATCTCCGAGCCTGCCTGGCCGGCCCGGTGGTAGCAGCGATCGGCAGCCGGCGACAGCACTTGCACCGCTACCATCCGCACCGTCCTTCCTCGACGAAGCTGCCGATCCGCTGGATCGGGGTCAGCCGATCGGCTTGCTGATCCTGAAGATCAGGCTTTCGTGCTGATGGACGTAGTCGCGGTATCCGACGTGCGGGGGCTCCTGCCAACTCGCCAGCTCGACCGACTCGGCACGCAGGCCGACCTTGGCCAGCAGCGCCGCCAGATCGTCGTGGTCGAAGAACCGGCAGTAGAAGTCGAAGTGATCGATGTACTCCTTCGGGCCCACCTCGCGGATATTGGGATCGGACACCTGGCAGTCCCGCATCGTCCACATGTTGGCGACCAGGCTGCCGCCCGGCGCCAGGATCCGGTGCAGCTCGCGCAGCGCGTTCTCGGGATTGGTCAGATGCCCCAGCAGGTCCCAGCAGAAGATGCCGTCGACCGAGCCGTCCAGCAGGCCGGTGGCGAAGGCATCGATC
>JAVEEO010000172.1 GCA_030840415.1 Pseudonocardiales bacterium
GATGGCCGCCGGCTGGCTGACAAGGATGGCCGGTGACCGGGTGGCCGTCCGCTCCGCCGGTTCGCAACCGGCCGACCAGCTCAACCCGATCGCGGTCGCCGCGATGCGCGAGGTCGGCATCGACATCGCCGCCGAGCAGCCCAAGCTGCTGACCACCGACTCGGTCGTCAGTGCCGATGTGGTCATCACCATGGGCTGCGGTGACACCTGCCCCTACTACTCCGGCAAGCGTTACGAGGACTGGCAGCTGACCGACCCGGCCGGCCAGCCGATCGAGGTGGTGCGAACGGTCCGGGACGAGATCAAGGCCCGCGTCGAACAGCTCGTCGGCGAACTACTGGGCGCCGGGTAACGCTCGCGCCAGTACGGACGTCGGGCCTGCCGTAAATCGCTTGGGAGATCACCCTTTCAACGACGAGGATGCCGGGCATGCCTGATGACTACTTCGGCGAACGGGTCGCCGAGCGCTACGACGAGCCGCAGGGCGAGCTGTTCGGTCCCGCGGCCATCGAGCCGGCGATCGACCTCCTTGCCGAACTGGCCGGCGACGGCGCTGCTGTCGAGTTCGGCATCGGCACCGGCCGGCTGGCCCTGCCGCTGAGCCGGCGCGGCGTCTCGGTGCAGGGCATCGACCTGTCCCCCGCCATGCTCGCCCAACTGGCGGCCAAGCCCGGTGCCGAGCAGATCGGCGTCACCGTCGGGGACTTCGCGCATACCCGGGTACCGGGCAGTTTCGCGGTTGCCTACCTGGTGTTCAACACCATCATGAACCTGACCAGTCAGGGCGAGCAGGTCGCGTGTTTCGGCAACGCGGCGGCACACCTCGCCGCGGGCGGCTACTTCGTGATCGAGGTGATGGTGCCGGACCTGCAGCGGCTGCCGCCGGGCGAAACCGTCCGGCCGTTCACGGTGAGCGAGGACCGGCTCGGCTTCGACTCCTACGACGTCGCCAACCAGGGACTGGTCTCGCATCACTATTACTGGGACGGTGACCGGCTGGAGCGCAGCTCCATACCGTTTCGCTATGTCTGGCCGGCCGAGTTGGACCTGATGGCCCGGTTGGCCGGCCTGAACCTGCTCCACCGCTGGAGCGACTGGCACCGCAGCCCGTTCACCAGCGACAGCCGCCAGCACGTGTCGGTGTGGCAGAAGCCGCGGTAGACCCCTACCGACGGTGACCTGGCTTGGGCGACCGTCCGGTCACCCAAGCCAAGCGCTCGGATCAGCCGCCCGACTCGCTGCCCGAGTCGTTGTCCGACTCCGAACCCTGGCCGTGGCCGTGGCCACCCGGACCACCGGCGCCCATGCCGTCCTCGACCTTGGTCACGGCGTAGTTCTTGTCGAACTTGACCGTGACCATGCTGCCGTCGGCCTTGGTCATGTGCGCCTCGTAGGCATCGCCGTCGGCATCGGTCTCGACCCGGTACACCGTGCCGCCGGGCACCGCCTTCAGCGCGGCCGCCTTGAGCTTGGCGGCCACGTCGGCGCTGACGGCCTTCTCGTCACCCCGGACCGGCGTCGACTGCTTGTTCGGGACCGGCGCGCCATTGGTGCCCGGCGCCGCCGTGCTGCTCGACGAACTCGGCGCCGACGGCGTGGTGGTGGCGGCGCTGGACAGCACCGTGCCACCGATGATCGCACCGGCCACCACGCCGGTGGCGAGCAGGCCGCCGCCGATGAGCAGGCCGCGCCGTCCTCGGTCCGGCTGGCCGGCCCCACCGTAAGCCGGCGATACCGACGGTATCGGCGGTGGTTGCCATTCGCTTGGGTTCATCTGAACACCTCCTGAAACCGGCGGGACCCCGATGGTCCGGCCGTTGGAGTCGATGGTGTGGACCGAGCCTGTCGCGAGGTGGTGCCGAAGCTGAGAGGAACATGTGGACTACCGGGATACGCTGGCCCCTCGAAGCCGGAAAGGGACTGCCATGAAACTGCCGGGTCTCGCCGGGAACGTGGAACGTCGCCTGCTGGTCAACTACCGCCTCGACCCGGACGTTCTCGCGCCGCTGCTGCCCGCACCGTTTCGCCCGCAGCTTGTCAACGGCTACGCGGTGGCCGGCATCTGCCTCATCCGGCTGGGCGCGATGCGGCCGGCGAAGCTGCCGGCGCGACTCGGGCTGACCAGCGAGAGCGCCGCACACCGGATGGCTGTGGAATGGGACACGCCCGACGGCCCGCGCCAGGGTGTGTACATCCCTCGTCGCGACACCGACTCGCTGGTCAGCGTAGCCGTCGGCGGCCGGCTCTATCCCGGCGTGCACCACCGGGCCCGGTTCGAGATCAGTGAGTCCGCTGATCGGCTCCGGGTGGCGTTCGCGGCCCGCGACCGGAGCGCGAGCGTGCGGGTCGACGTCCGGATCGCCGACGAGCTGACCGGCAGCCGGTTGTTCGCCGACGCGGCCGCCGCCTCGGCCTTCTTCGAGGCCGGCTCGATCGGCTACTCCGACACCCGCGACCCGGCCCGGTTCGACGGCCTCGCGCTGCACACCACCGCCTGGCAGGTCGAGCCTGGCTCGGTGGTCACCGCGGAATCGTCCTTCTTCGCCGACCGTACCCGCTTTCCCGAAGGTTCGGCCGAACTCGACTGCGCGCTGGTGATGCGCCAGGTTCCGGTGTTCTGGCGACCGCTGACGTCGCTGCGGACAACTGTCCCGGATGCCGGCGCTGCGGTGGTCAATCCGAGATAGTCAAGCAGCACGGGTGGTCGGCCGGGTACCCCTCCACGCCATTGTGCGGCCCGAAACGTTGTTGCAACGGCTCCGGCCACAACGTTTCGGGCCGCACAATGGCGACTCAGCGGCAGGCGATGATCAGGCAGTCGCGGCGTAGCGCCAGAACTCGCGCATCAGCTCGGGTGGTGTCGGACTGGCCATCATCCGTTGGGTGAGCAGGATCGTCACGGCACCGGTCGCGGCGCTGATATGCGCTGCCGTCCCGGTGCCGCCCACCCAGCCGTAGCGGCCGGGCACGTTCCAGGGCTCGAGTACCTCGACATCGACCGAGCCGCCGAAGCCCCAACCCTGGCCTTCCAGGAACAGCCGCCCGGCTTCGCGCTGCGCGGAAGTCAGCTGGTCGGTGGTGATCAGCCGCACCGAGTCCGGCGACAGCACCCGGCGATCTCCGGCCGCGCCGCCGGCGAGCAACATCCGGGCGAAGGCGAACCAGTCGTCGACCGTGGAGACCAGGCCACCCGCTCCGGACGGGAACGCCGGCGGTTTGCTCCACTGCTCGTCGGGCAGGTCCATCAACTCCAGACCGGACTGGCCGTCCTGGTAACAACGAGGAAGCCGGTGCAGCTTGCCGGCCGGAACCTCGAAGCCGGTGTCGAGCATGCCGAGCGGCTCGAACAGCCGCTCGGCCAGGAACTCGGGCAACGGGCGCCCTGCCACCCTGGCGATCAGCACGCCCAGGAGGTCGTAGCAGGTGTTGTAGAGCCACCCCTCGCCCGGCTGGTACAGCAGCGGCAGGCCGGCCAGCCGGGCCAGCCACGGGTCCGGCGCCGGCAGCAGGTCCGGCCGCACGCCCGGCTGCAGGTAGAGCAGCAATCGCACGGCCGGCCAGGAGAAGTCGGCCGGAAAGCCGTAGCCGGCGCGGGAATCGAGCACATCGCGCACCGTGATCGGCCGGGCGGCCGGCACCACGTCGTCCACCGGGCCGTCCGGCCGGCGCAGCACCATCGGTGCCGCCAGTTCCGGCAGCCACCGCGCCACCGGATCCTCCAATGCCATCAGGCCGTCCTCGACCAGCAGCATCGCCGCTACCGCGATGATGGGCTTGGTGATCGACGCGATCCGGAAGATCGAGTCCCGGGCCATCGGCACGGTGGCCTGCACGTCGTGGTAGCCCGCTGCCGCGACCGCGACCTCGTCGCCGCGGGCCACCAGCGCTACCGCGCCGGGCACCACCCCGGCCTCGATCCGGGCCTGGAGGAAATCGTGCAGGCCTGTCATCGCTCAC
>JAVEEO010000414.1 GCA_030840415.1 Pseudonocardiales bacterium
GCGGTGACCAGCCCTTCGGCGGGACGCCCGCCGCCGTCCCGGGCACCGTCCAGGCGGCGAACTACGACACCGGCGGCCAGAGCACGGCTTACAACGTCACCGCGGCGAACGGCACCGCCAACAGCTACCGCAGCGACGGGGTCGACCTCGAGGCCACAGCCGACACCCAGGACACGACCGCGGCGGGCGGCGCAGACGACATCGGCTGGACAACGGCCGGCCAGTGGTTCAATTACACCGTCCAGGTGGCCACCGCCGGGACTTACACAGTCAGCTTCCGGGTGGCCTCGCCGTACGGGATCACCGACGCGCTGCACATCGCCAACTCCTCCGGCACCAACCTGAGCGGCGCGGTCGCCGTCCCCAACACCGGCGGCTTCGAGACCTGGGCCACGGTTACCGCCAGCGTCACCCTGGCGGCGGGCGCGCAGACGCTGACCGTCGACCAGGACTCCAACGGCTTCAACTTCCACTACATGGCCTTCACCCAGGGCTCGGGCGGAGGCGGCGGCGGAGGAGGAGGCGGTCCCGGCCCGACCGAGTACTGCGGCACGCAGGACCTCGCACTGGACCAGCCGACCACGGCCTCCTCGACCCAGGACGCCACCGACTATCCGGCACCCGACGCCACCGACGGCGACCCCGGCACGCGCTGGTCAAGTCTGGCCAGCGACCCGCAGTGGCTGGACGTCGACCTCGGTTCCCAGCAGCAGATCTGCAGCGTGAGCATCCTCTGGGAGGCCGCGTACGCCTCGGCGTTCCAGGTCCAGGTGTCCAACGACAACGCGACCTGGACCAACATCTACTCCACCACGACCGGCACCGGCGGGAACCTGACGTTCCCCGCCTCCGTGACCGACCGCTACATCCGCGTGTACGCCACCGCGCGCGGCACCCAGTTCGGCGACTCGGTCTTCGAGTTCGACGTCTACGGCCTGACCACCACCGCGCCGGTCACGGGCGGCAACGGCAACGGCGGCAACGGGGTCTGCCCCTGGGTCGGCTCCACCGCGCCGGTCGCCCAGCGGGTCCAGCAGGTGCTCAACACCATGGACCAGGCCGAAGAGGTCACCCTGGCCTCTGGCGACGGCACCTCGGGGTACATCGGCCAGGTCAACGCCATCCCCAACCTGTGCATCAAGTCATTGAACATGGAGGACGGCCCGTCCGGAGTCGGCGACGGCAACGGCGGCGTGACCGCCTTCCCCGACGGCGAGAGCGCCGCCGCGACCTGGGACCCGACGCTGATCGCGCAGGAAGGCGCGGCCAAGGGCGCCGAGTTCGCGGGCAAGGGCGCGAACATCTCGCTCGGCCCGACAACCAACCTGGTGCGCGACCCGCGCTTGGGCCGGACCTACGAGACCTACGGCGAGGACCCGTACCTGGCTGGCCAGATCACCTCGGCCGAGGTGCAAGGCCTGCAGAGCCAGGGCGTGATGACCGACGTCAAGCACGTAGCCGCCTACGACCAGGAGCAGTACCCGAACGGCGGCGACAACGAGACGGTCAGCCAGAAGGCGCTGGAGGAGCTCTACCTGGCGCCGTTCCAGACCGCGATCGAGCAGTCGGCCCCGGCGTCGTTCATGTGCTCCTACGCCGTAGTCAACAGCGCCCCCTCGTGCGCGAACGCCGACATGCTGCAGAACGGACTCGACACGCAGGCCAACTCCGGCGGGTTCGTCGTCTCCGACTGGGGCGCCGCCGGCAACGCCGTCGCAGACCTCGAGGGCGGCATGGACATCGCGATGCCGTTCTCCAATGCCAGCTCGGTGCAGGCCGCCCTCACGGCAGGCACCCTGAACCAGGCGACGCTCAACGCGGCCGTCGCCCGGATCCTGACCCAGATGTTCGCCTTCGGCCTGTTCGACAACCCGGCGACAGGTTCCCTCTCTAACACCGTGACCAGCGCGGTCCACCAGCAGACCGCGCTGCAGCTTGGTGAAGAGGGCACGGTCCTGCTGAAGAACAACGGCATCTTGCCGCTCAACCCGAACC
Organism: Pseudonocardiales bacterium; assembly: GCA_030840415.1. GTDB lineage: Bacteria > Actinomycetota > Actinomycetes > Mycobacteriales > Jatrophihabitantaceae > Jatrophihabitans_A. The sequence continues at coordinate 1,996 of JAVEEO010000414.1, forward strand.
CCACCACCAAGCAGTCCATCGCGGTGATCGGCACCGACGGCGGTGCCGCGGTTGAGCTCGCCGGCGGCGGCAGCGGCGGAGTGGACAGCTCGAACACGGTCTGGCCGCTGACCGGCATCCAGAACGCGGTCGGGCCCAACGTCTCGGTCACTTACACCGCGGGCGACGACAACGGCACCACCAACATCCCGCAGGCGGTCACTGCGGCCCAGGCCGCGACCGACGCGATTGTCTTCGTCAACGCCCCCGAGGGGGAGGAGAGCGACCTGACCACGCTCGACCTGTCCAGCGCGGACGAGACGATGATCGCCGACGTGGCCGCGGCCAACCCGCACACCATCGTGGTGATCAACAGCGGCTCGCCGGTGGTCATGCCGTGGCTCAACTCGGTGGCCGGGGTGTTCGAGAACTGGTACGGCGGCGGGGAGACCGGGGCGGCCATCGCCGCGCTGATCTTCGGCACCGTCAACCCGTCCGGCAAGCTGCCGGTCACCTTCCCGGCCAGCCTCAGCCAGGTCCCGGCGCAGACCACCGCGCAGTGGCCGGGCACCCCGACCGGGCCGGTCTACAGCGAGGGCGTTGACATCGGGTACCGCTGGTACCAGTCGCAGAACATCACGCCCGCGTTCCCGTTCGGCTTCGGCCTTTCCTACACAAAATTCTCCTTCTCCAACCTCAACGTCGGGGCGTTCAGCGCCAACGGCACCGCCACCGCGACGGCGACGATCACCAACACCGGGTCGGTCGCGGGCGCGGACGTGGCGCAGCTGTACGTCGGCGACCCGGCCGCCAGCCAGGACCCGCCAGAACAGCTAGCGGGCTTCCAGCGCGTCACGCTCAACCCCGGGGCGAGCGCGACGGTGACCTTCCCGCTGACCATCCACGACCTGGCCTCCTGGTCCCCGGCCGACAACCAGTGGGAGGCCCAGGCGGGCACGTACTCGATCAAGGTCGGGGACGCGTCAAGCAGCCTGCCGCTGACCGGCTCGACCAGCCTCGCCCGCACGCTCACCGGGCAGGTCGCGGCGGGCAACGCGGCCGCGGGCGTCTCGCTGGCCAACACGGCGATCAGCGCAGGAGTCACGCCGAACTCGGGCGTGCCGGGCGCGGAGACGGTCGGCGTCGTCAACCCCTTCGGCTACAGCAGCCCGAAGGGCACGGCGATGTCGTTCGCCATGCAGGCGGTGGACTCCAACGCGTCCCAGACCCTCACCTTCACCGCGACCGGGCTGCCGCCAGGCATCACGATCGCGTCGAACGGCACGATCTCCGGTTCCGGCAGCACGCTCGGGACCTACACGGTGACGGTGACGGCAAAGGACACGGCAGGAGTCTCGGGCACGGCCACCTTCGTCTGGTCCGTCGTGCAATGACCCCTTGGCCCCGCTAGCAGGAGCACCGCAACCGAACACAGAACGGAGAACGCGGGCCGCGCGGGCC
>JAVEEO010000196.1 GCA_030840415.1 Pseudonocardiales bacterium
GCATGCCGCCCGACACCCTGGCGGCCCAGGCGGCCAGCGCACTCGACGCGCTGGTGCACATCCGGCGCGACCGGGACGGCCGGCGCCGAGTGGAACAGGTCGCGCTCTGGCCGGCCGGGCCGTTCCCCGCCGGCCCACCAGGACTGGCCTGGACCAGGACGGCAGGACTCGGACCGGCCGCCGGGCAGCTCCGGGCCCGGCTGGAAGCCGCTGACGTCGCGGTACCGGCATTGCTGGCCGGGGTGGCTCCGTGCCAGCACTGAGCCTCACCCTGCTCGCCGTCGCCCTGGTGGTGATGCCGAGACCCGCGCCGGACCCGCGGCGGCTGGCCTGGCTCGCCGCCGCCCGGTGGGGCATGCCGGCCAAGGTGAGACCGCCGCGGACGCTGCGCATCGATCGGGTCAGGCTGCTGAGAGCGGAGCGGAATCGCGAACGGGACCGGGCAGAACTGGCTGCGGCCGTCGCAGCGTTACGTGACGAGTACGCCGCCGGGGCGACCATCGCCGCGGCGTTCACGGCTGCCGCGGCGTTGCCGGGGCGCTGTCAGGCCGCGCTGGGCCGCGCGGCGGCCCTGGCCCGGCAGGGCGCCGAGGTCACGCCGGCCCTGGCAGCCGAGCTTCGGCTGGCATCGTTGGCGGTCGCCTGTGACCTGGCCGGCCGCAACGGGGCACCGCTGACGGGGGCGCTGGCCGGCGTGCACGCCGAACTGGCTGCCGAGCAGCGCGCCGCCCGCGCGGTGCGGACCGCGCTGGCCGGGCCGCGCAGCTCGGCGTTGCTGCTGTCGGGCCTGCCACTGATCGGCCTGGCGATGGGCAGCGCGATGGGTGCGGCGCCGCAGCGGGTGCTGCTGCACACCGATGCCGGCCGGGCCGCGCTCGTCGTCGGCGCAACGCTCGACCTGGCCGGTCTGGCGTGGACGCTGGCGCTCAGCCGCCGGGCGCTGGCCGGGTTGCAATCGCGATGAGCGTCGCGGGCTGGCTGGCATTGGCCCTGTTCCTGCTGCCAGCCGGTGTGCCGGACCGGGCGGTCAGAGCACCTGCTCGGCACCGCGTTCGACCTTCCGGCGGCGGGCGCGCTGCTGGCCGGGCGAAGGGGCGACCGGCCGTGCCGAAGGGGCGATCGGCTGACCTGGCGAAAGAGCGACCGGTGGGTCTGCCGGCGATCGCCGCGGTGGCGGCGGCCGTCCTTGCGGTGCTGCCGCTGGATGGTTGGCCGGCAGCGCTGCTGGCAGTGCCGGTGGCGGCAGCCGGCTGGCTGGTGACCAGCCGCCTGCAGAATGCCTCAGCCCACCGGCCGGCCGAGCCGCGGGCGGTCGCCTTCGTGCTGGATCTGTTGGCCGGTGCGCTGGCCGCCGGGTCGCCGCCGGATGTTGCCATCGACCGGGTGGTTGCCGCGGTCTCCGGCTACGGCACCGCGACCCTGCGGCACGCCGCCGAGCCGCTGGCTCGGGTGGGTCGGCTGCTGCAACTGGGCAGCGAGCCGGTGGCCGCCTGGGCGGAGTTGCACGCGGTGCCCGGCTATCGCACGGTGGCCGAGTCCGCCGGGCGGTGTGCCGGCAGCGGCGCCCGGCTGGCGCAGGCGCTGGCCGCTGTTGCCACCGACTTGCGAGCTGTCCACCAGGCCGAGGCGCTGTCCAAGGCAGCACGGGTCGGGGTCTGGTCGCTGCTGCCACTGGGGCTGTGCTTCCTGCCGGCCTTCGTCTGCCTGGGAGTGGTGCCAGTCATCCTCGGGGTGGGGGGCGAGGTGTTCGCCGGGGTAGCTGGCTGAGATCGACACCTCCGGCGCTAGATTTCACCCATGCGGGTAGCGGTGGCCGGTGGTACCGGACTGGTCGGGCGGCACGTGATGGCTCTGCTGGAGCAGGCCGGCCACGAGGCGGTGCCGCTGGCACGATCCCGCGGGGTCGATCTCACCACCGGAACCGGACTGGACGCCGCGCTGAGCGGAGCCGAGGTGGTCGTCGACGTCAGCAATGTGACCACCCTGTCGAAGAAGCGGTCGGTGCGGTTCTTCACCGATGCGACCACTCGGCTGCTGGAAGCCGGCGCCCGCGTCGGCGTGCGGCACCACGTCGCCCTGTCCATCGTGGGTATCGACCGGGTCGGCCTGGGCTACTACGCGGGCAAGCTGCGCCAGGAGGAATTGATCCGCGCCGCGAACCTGCCATGGACGGTGCTGCGAGCCACCCAGTTCCACGAGTTCGCCGAGCAACTGCTGGCCCGCAGCCCGGGGCCGCTGGTGCTGGTGCCGCGGATGCGGGTGCAACCCGTCGCGGCTCGCGAGGTGGCCGCCCAACTGGTCGCGCTGGCCCTCGGCCCCGCGGTGGGTATGGCGCCCGAGCTGGCGGGCCCGCAGGTGCGCGAGCTGGTCGAGTTGGTTCGTCAGGTGGTTTCCGCCCGCGGCCGGCGCCGGTTGGTCGTCGGCCTTCGCGTTCCCGGCGGTGCCGCGGCGGCCAGCGGCGGCTTGCTGCCGGCCGGGACGGACTACACCAGAGGCAACCAGGGCTTCGAGGAATGGCTGCGCTCGGAAGGATCCGCCGCCGGATCGGCATCGGCTGGCTGAGCCCGGTGAGCCGCGGACTTCAGCCGCGGTAGCCGATTACGCCTGCTGGCTCCGATAGGCCGCACCGGCGGTCACGCATTACCCGAGTGGTTCCAGGTCGTCCAGACTGTCCCAGAGTTGGTCGAGGCTGGCCGCGCGTGCCGTTCTCCACAGCCCGCTTGGTCGTCCACATTCCCGATCGCGACCGCGATCCACCCCGTACTGGCTGCCAGGCTCGGTCCATGCCTCGCACGAGGACACAACGGGGAAGGGACGAAGCAATGAGGTTTGCGGCAAAGGTCATTCACCGCGGCAGGAAGCGCGTACAGCAGCTCGATGCCGAGGCCGGCATGGCGACCGCCGAATATGCCGTGGGAACGGTGGCGGCGGTCGCGTTCGCGGCGGTGCTGTTCAAGGTGGTGCACAGCTCGGCGGTGCAGACCGCCCTGTCGCACATCATCACCACGGCACTGAACGTCTCGCTGTGATCGGTCGCCGGTTGCGTTCAGAGGCGGGCATGGTCACTGCCGAAACGGCGATGGCGCTGCCGGTGCTGGTCCTCCTGACGATGGCCGGGGTAGTGGCGGTCGGCGTCGGGCAGGCGCGAGTGCGGTGCGCCGACGCGGCCGCCGAGGCGGCCCGAGCGGTGGCCCGCGGTGATCCGGCCGTGGCCGCCGCTCGGGCGCGCGCGGCGGCCGGCGCACCGGTAGCACTGAGCATCGCCAGCTCGACCTCCGATACCCGCGTCACTGCCCGGATGACGCTGCGGCCGGTGAGCTGGCTGCCATCGGTGGCGGTGGTCGAAACCGCGGTGGCCGCCACCGAGCCGGGTCTGGTCTCGTGAGCTGGCGGTCCGACCGGGGTTCGGCCTCGATCTGGGTGCTGGGCCTCGGCGCGGTGATCCTCGCCGCCGCCATGGTGACGGTGCTACGCGGCACGGCGGTGCTGGCCCGGCACCGGCTGGAGCGGGCGGCGGACCTGGCCGCGCTGGCCGCGGCTGAACAGATCGGCCGGGCGGGGCCGCCGTGCGCCGCTGCGACCCGGATTGCCACGGCCAACAGGGCAACGCTGACGTCCTGCACCGCACAGCTCGACCCATCGGGCCGCAGCGGCACCGTGGCGGTGATCCTGCGTCGCACGGTCGGCTTTCCGCAGTTGGGTGCGAGGACCTTGACCTCGCGCTCGCGAGCGGGCCGCCTACCGGCCGCTGCCCGAGCGGACCGCCTACCGGCCACTACCCGGGTCATCCGTCTTGGTCACCGCGGCCGCTGTCGTCCGGCCTGCTCGGATGCCGGCGTGCCAGGTAGCGCGCGGGAACCACCTTCGGCGGCGACCAGCCGTCCGCGTCGGGCAGCATCCAGCCCCGCCAGCGGGCCAGCAGGCACAACCCGGCCCCGACCACCAGCGCCGTCAGCGAGCCGGCGATCTGGTAGCCCAGCTGGTAGAGGATGACCAGTGCGCCACTGGCCGCCGCCGCGCACGTGGCGTACAGGGTGTTACCGCCGAGAACGGCCGGTATCCGCCGCAGCACGATGTCGCGGATCGCGCCGCCGCCCACCGCCGTGATCGTGCCGAGCAGCACCGCGGGCAACCAGCCCAGCCCGGCGTCGAGCGTTCGCTGTGCGCCGGCGGCGGCCCAGCAGCCCAGCGCCAGGGCATCGATCACCGGCCAGCTCCGGTCCCACCAGCGACCCTCGATCCGGACGATGAATGCCAGCGCGGCGCCGGCGAAGGCGATCGACAGATAGGCGTAATCGGTGAGCGCGACCGGTGTCCCGTGCTGTAGGAGGGTGTCCCGG
>JAVEEO010000197.1 GCA_030840415.1 Pseudonocardiales bacterium
GGCCAGGGCATGGCGATGATCCTGGAACGGCTTTCGTAGCCCGCCGAAATCAGTCGCTGCCGCGGAGGTAGCTGAGCAGGCGCAGGATCTCGAGATAGAGCCAGACCAGCGTGACCAAAATGCCCCAGGACAGGTACCAGCCGGCTCTCTCGTCCACACCTCGTCGAACGCTCTGCTCGATCATGTCGAAGTCCACGATCAGGTTCGAGGCCGCGATCACGATGCACAGCAGGCTGAAGCCGATCGCGATGACCGGGTTGTTGGCGTCGCGCAGCCCCAGGCCACCGTCGGTGAAGATGCCGGCGACCAGGTTGACCAGCATCAGGCCGACCACACCCAGCGTCGCGGCGAACACGATCTTGGTGAACTTCGGGGTGACCCGGACGGCGCCGGTCTTGTAGACCACCAGCACGCCACCGGCGACCATGATCGTTCCGGTCACGGCCTGCACCACGATGCCCGGCCACTGCCGGTTGAACAGCTCGCTGATGCCACCGAGCGCCAGGCCCTCCAGGGCCGCGTAGCTGGTCGCGGTAACCGCGTTGGCCCGGCCGCTGAAAGCCATGTAGAGCCCGAGCACCAGGGCGCCGATGAAGCCGATCGCGACAACGCCGCCGACGGCGGAGTCCGGCACCGCGAACCAGGCGAAGCCGGCGGCCAGCAGCACGGTGCCGAGCAGCACCACGGTGCGGGTGACGACGTCGTCCAGGGTCAGATAGCGCGACGGGGCCGCGGGCGGGGCCGGCTGGCCGTAGGACGGCTGGGCGTACCACTCGTTGAGCTGGCCAGCCGACGGGGGCGGCGGGGCGATCGGGCCGTTCGGGCCCTGCGGCCCCATGCCCGGACGTCCGGTCTTCTCGAAACCCCGCAGGACAGGGTTACTCGCCACTGTGTGCCTCCACCTCGATACCAGCGCACCGGTCGTTCCGGGTGCGCGTGCTTACACCGATCACAACGCACGACGGTAGCCAGGTAGTTCCCGGCCGGCTTCGCGCCAGGCCAGCATCCCGGCCCAGGGCCTGCCAGTCCGGTGTCCGAGAAATTCCTCAGCGCTATTTCCACGAAATAGACGCGTTTACCTTGACGCGCGGCCCGCGGGTCGGCACGATTCGCGAGCAGTAGCTTTTATATGCCGTACGCCGGACTTCATGTGAATTACCGCAGTTCATGTGAATTAATGTGAGGAACATTTCGAAATGATGCGATGGAAATCCGCGATGGCGGCGTTGACCGGGGCTACGGCTGTGATTGTGCTGGCCGCACTACCCGGCGGTGAGGCCGGCGCCGGGAGCCATCCCGCTACCGGCGTCGGCTCGTGCACGCTGAAGAACTGGCATCCCGGCGACGATCCGGACGATGCGAAGGACCGCCCGCAGGGCGAGCGCCCGCAGACCTACAAGCCTGACGATTACGACTGCACCGGCGCCAAATTCGCCGACAATGGGGTCGAATTCACCAAGTTCCCGCAGCCACGCACCTTCGCCGCGTCAGCCGGGACGACCAGTGCGGGGCAGGCCACCCAAACTGCCAACCCGCTCGCCCCCTACTTTCCGCCGTTCACCCACTTCGTAATCCTCTACCGCGAGAACCATACTTTCGACGATTACCTCGGTGACTGCGCCACGACGGTGCGGGCGGGTTGCAACGGAGCGGTGCAGAGCACCAACCACATCAGTTCGGTTCCCAACCTGCACACCCTCGCCAAGACCTACGCGCTGCTCGATGCCTACAGCACCGGCACCCAGCCACCGAGCGGGCCCAACCACTGGTGGCTGTTCTCGGCGCAATCGTCGTCGAGCAGTCAGCAACAGTCCTACCCGTCGGCCACCGGGACGGTCTTCGACCGCATGCTCAAGGGCGTCACCGGGCCGGCCGGCGAGGGCACCGACCCGTGTGCCACCCAGACCGGAGCGGCGACCGGGTCGAGCCCGTACAGCTTCGTCATGAACGGCGACTTCTACTGGATGCTGAGCACCGGCAGCGGCGAGTGGCGCAACCCCGGTACCGGCCAGCCCGAGGTGCTGCCGGTGAACCGGCCGGGCACCAGCATCCCGGAGGAGATCGCGTACAACAACTACACCTGCAAGGGCCAGAACGACGACGACCAGGTCATCGGCAACGGCTTCCTGAACTTCGTGACCGCCAACGGGCTGCCGGCCTACTCCTACGTCGAATTGTTCAACGACCACCCCGGCACTTACCAGGACATTCCCAAGAACGACTCGGTCACCAAGCAGATCGTCGACTCGATCATGAGCAACGCGTCCTACAAGGACAACACCGTGATCGTGGTGACCGAGGACGACACCCAGAACGGTTCCAACGGCCCCGACCACGTGTCCAACACCTACCGGGTGCCGACCGTCATCGTCGCGTCGCCGACGTACATGAAGCAGAACTACACCAGCCACGTCGCCTACACGACCAACAACGTGCTGGCGGCGATGGAGCGGACCATGGAGAACGTCCACCCCGGTCTGATCGACCCGAACGGCAATCTAGGCACCGGCACCTACCCGATGACCGCCGCCGACCAGGCCGCCCTGGGTGACCCACTGGAGGATCTCTGGATCCAGGGCAGCACCCCGCTGACCGCGAGTGCGGCGGGTACGCCGAAGACCGGCAACGCACCGCTGGTGGTGAACTTCAGCGGCTCCGCCACCGGTGGCACCGCTCCGTACAGCTACAGCTGGAACTTCGGTGACGGCTCGGCGACCAGCACCGCGCAGAACCCCAGCCACACCTACAGCACCGCCGGCACGTACACCGCCACCCTGACGGTGACCGACGGCTCGGCGCCGGCCAAGACCGCCACCGCGACCGTGACGATCACGGTCAGCTCCGTCGGCAGCGCGCTCTCGGCCACCGCGTCCGGCAACCCGACCTCCGGCCAGACACCGTTGACGGTGGCCTTCACCGGCTCGGCCAGCGGCGGCACCCCGCCCTACACCTACACCTGGAACTTCGGTGACGGCTCGGCGACCAGCACCGCGCAGAACCCCAGCCACACCTACAACACGGCCGGCACGTACACCGCCACCCTCACCGCCAAGGACAGCTCGTCACCGGTGAAGTCGGCCACCGCGACGGTCTCGGTCACCGCCTCGCCGATCGCCGGGACGGTGCCGGACGCGCCCACCGGCCTGACCGCGACCCCGGGCAACGCCCAGGCGTCGCTGAGCTGGACGGCTCCGGCCAACAACGGCGGGGTGAGCATCACGTCCTACCGGGTCTATCGGGGCACCGCCAGCGGCGGCGAGACGCTGCTCACCTCCGGCGGCTGCGGCAACCTCGGCGCCGTGACGTCCTGCCTCGACACCGGCTTGACCAACGGCCAGAAGTACTACTACAAGGTCAGCGCGGTGAACTCCATCGGTGAGGGCGCCAAGAGCACCGAGGTCAGCACCACCCCGGCCGCCGGCTGCACCGCGGCGCAGCTGCTCGGCAACCCCGGCTTCGAAACCGGCACCCCGGCACCGTGGTCGGCAAGCTCCGGAGTCGTCAGCAACAACACCACCCAGCCCGCCCGCACCGGGTCCTGGAAGGCCTGGCTGGACGGCTACGGCACCACCCACACCGACATCCTGTCGCAGTCGGTGACCCTGCCGACCGGGTGCACGAACTACAAGTTCAACTTCTACATGCACATCGACACCGCCGAGACCAGCACGACGACCAAGTACGACACCCTGCAACTGCAGGCGCTGAACAGCGCCGGCACCGTGCTGGCGAGCCTGTACACCTACTCCAACCTCAACTCCAACACCGGCTACAGCCTGCATTCGTTCAACCTCGCCAGCTACGCCGGCCAGACCATCACGCTGAAGTTCACCGGCACCGAGGACTCCACCTACAAGACGTCGTTCGTACTGGACGACACCTCGGTCAACGTGAGCTGATCGTCTCGTCCTCGGCCGTAACGCCGAAACCCGCGTCCGGGTGACCGGACGCGGGTTTCGGCTGTCCGGCCGCTCGGGCACCTGTCAGGTACCCCCGGTCGGACTCGAACCGACACTGGGCGGATTTTAAGTCCGCTGCCTCTGCCATTGGGCTACGGGGGCGCGCCAAGCAGGGTATCCGCCCGCGGGCCGAAGGCCCCGTTCAGCGGTATGGCTCAGGACGCGCTGGCCCGCTCGAAGTCGTGCCGCGGCGACTGCAACTGCCCGAGCGAGACCACCTCGCGGGGGAAGAACAGCGCGGCGGTCCAGTCGGCCAGCACCCGCACCTTGCGGTTGAAGGTCGGGACCCGGGACAGGTGGTACGTGCGATGCAGGAACCAGGCGACCGGACCGCGCAGCTTCACCCCATACAGCTCCGCCACCCCGCGGTAGAGCCCGAGCGAGGCTACCGAGCCGGCGTAGGCGTGCTTGTAGTCCTCCAGCGCCTGGCCATTGACGGTGCGCGCCAGGTTGTCGGCCAGCACCTTGGCCTGCCGGACGGCGTGCTGGGCCGACGGCCCGCAGAGCGCGTTCGGATCGGATTTGGACAGGTCCGGCACCGCCGCGGTGTCGCCGGCCGAGAACACCCCGTCCAGGCCCTTGACGGTCAGGTTGGCCCGGCACGGCAACCGGCCCTTGTCATCGGTGGGCAACCCGGACAGCGCCGACAGCGGATGCGCCTTCACCCCGGCCGTCCAGACCAGGGTGTCGGCCTCGAAGGCCTCGCCGTCGGACAGTTCGATCCGGCCGCCCTCGGCCGAGTTCAGCCGGGTGCTCAGCCGGACGTCGATGGCCCGCTCGCGGAGCCGGTCGACGGTGTAGGCCGCCAGGCCCACCGACACCTCCGGCATGATCCGGTCCGACGCCTCCACCAGCACCCAGCGCAACTCGTCCTGGTCGAGGTCGGGGTAGTAGCGGCAGGCGTAGCGGGACATGTCCTCGAGCTCGGCCAGCGCCTCCACCCCGGCGTAGCCGCCGCCGACGAAGACGAAGCTCAGCGCCCGGCGGCGGGCCGCGGCATCCTCGGTGGACGAGGCGAAGTCCAGCCGGCCGAGCACGTGGTTGCGCAGGAAGATCGCCTCGCCGATGGTCTTGAAACCGATGCCCTGCTCGGCCAGTCCCGGGATCGGCAGCGTCCGGGCGATCGAACCGGGCGCCACCACCAGCAGGTCGTAGCCCAACTGGTAGGCGTCGCCGGTCTCGGGCTCCACCGTTACCGAACGCTGGTCGTGCGAGATCTTGCTGACCCGACCGGTGATCACCCGGCACTTCTTGAGCACCCGGCGCAGCGGCACCACCACGTGCCGCGGCTCGACGCTGCCGGCCGCCGCCTCGGGCAGGAACGGCTGGTAGGTCATGTTCGGCTGCGGATCGATCACCACGATCTCAGCGCGCCCCCGGGACAGCTTCTGCTGCGCCCGCAGCGCGGTGTACATGCCGACGTAACCGCCGCCCACGATCAGGATTCGCTGGGGTTCCCCACCGGCCATCTGCCTCACGTCCCCTCGTTGGCAGTTTCCAGGCTACCCACGCGCCGGCGCTCGGCTGACCACTCCGGAAGGACGCCCTACCTGCCCGGCGACCTAGACTGGCCGCAATACCGGCGAGCAACCGGGCTCACGACGATGGGGTGGCTATGGCTGGCGCAGCGAGCAGGTTCGCGTTCAAGTTGGTGGCGATCGCGGTGGCGATCCCGGTCGGCAAGGCGGTCAGCACCGTCACGTCCAAGGCCTGGGAGACGGCCCGACCGGGACGGGCACCGGTGAACCCGCGCGACGCCGACAGCAACTGGCCGGACGCGCTGATCTGGGCCTCGCTGACCGGCTTCGGGGCGGCGGTGGCCCAGCTGGCGACCACCAAGGGCGCCGACACCCTCTGGCGGGCGATGACCGGCCACCCCTCGCCCAAGCCGAAGCAGCTGAGCGACGACAAGGGCCCGAAGGCGCCGAGCGCGCTCACCGCGATCAACGCCTGAGGCAGCCGGCTGCCGGCCGGCAGCGGTTCAGTCGGCCAGCAGGCTCATCGCGATGCCGTCCAGGATGTCGTGCTCGCTGGCGATCACCTGGCGCGCACCGACGAACTCCATCACCGCGCGCAGCACCAGCGCGCCGCCGCCGATCACGTCCACCCGGCCCGGGTGCATCACCGGCAGCGCGGCGCGCTCGGCCCGGGGCATCGCCAGCAGCCGGTCGGTGACCTCGCCGACCTGCTCGAAGTCGATCACCGAGCCGTGGATGGCGTCCGGGTCATAGCCCGGCAGCTCCAGCGCCAGCGCGGCGATGGTGGTCACCGTGCCGGCCACGCCGACGAACGCCGCGGCCTGCCGCACCGGCACGTCGGCGGCAGCGGCCCGCAGCGCGTCCCGGACATCGGCGAGCGCGGCGGCGACCTGGGCCGCGGTGGGCGGGTCGTCGCGCAGGTGCCGCTCGGTCATCCGGACGCAGCCGACGTCCATGCTGTGCGCGGCGATGACGCGAGGAACGAGGGAGGAGCGGAGCGAAGTGGTGGCCGGCCGAGTGAGCATCGACCGAGGAACGAGGGAGGAGCGGAGCGAAGTGACTGGCACCGCACCCAGCACCAGTTCGGTGGAGCCGCCGCCGATGTCGACCACCAGCAGCGGGTCGGCCACCCCGGGCAGCCCTGCCACCGCGCCGGTGAAGGACAGCTGCGCCTCGGCCAGCCCGGTGATCACCTCGGACTCGACGCCCAGGGTGGCCTTGACCATCGACTGGAACTCGTCGGCGTTGGCGGCGTCCCGCGATGCCGAGGTGGCCACCATCCGGACCCGGCTGGCGCCGAGCGAGCCGATGGTCGCGGTGTAGTCGGCCAGGGCCTGCCGGGTGCGTTCGATGGCGGCCGGGGCCAGCCGGCCGGTCCGGTCGACGCCCTCGCCGAGCCGGACCACCCGCATCTCGCGGTGCACGTCGCGCAGGCCGTCCGGGCCGCTGTCGGCGACCAGCAGCCGGATCGAGTTGGTGCCGCAGTCGATGCCGGCCACCCGGGTCATGACGGCCCCGGTTGCGGCCGGGTTTCGGGCTGAACCACGCACGGGCCCTGCTGCCACCAGTCCCCCAGCGCGGCCAGCGCCTCGTCGCCGAGCGGGTTGACGCCGGGCCCGGCCGCCAGCGAATGCGCCACCAGGACGTGCAGGCACTTGACCCGGGTGGGCATGCCGCCGGCCGAGATGCCGCTGATCTCGGGCACCGGTCCGTGCCGCTCGCGCCGGGCCAGGTAGTCCTGGTGCGCTGCCCGGTACCCGGCGGCCAGCGCCTCGTCGGTACCGAGCCGCTCGGTCATCGAGCGCATCAGCCCGGACGCCTCCAGCGTCGACACCCGGCCGGCCGCCTTCGGGCAGGTCAGGTAGTACAGGGTCGGGAACGGGGTGCCGTCCGGCAGCCGGGACGCGGTCTCGACCACGTCGGGATTGCCGCACGGGCACCGGTGCGCCACCGCCCGGATCGCCCGGGGCGGCCGGCCCAACTGCGACCGGACGGTCTCGGCGTCGGCGGCGCTTACCACGGCAGCGCTTACCACGGCAGCGTCACCGCCGGCGTCGGCGGTCACTGCCCGGTGTCGGTGTCGTGCACGCTGGTCCACAGCACCGAGTTCCAGCTGGGCCGGTGGTCGACCTTGCGGACCTTCTCCTCGGCGGCCGGGGCCGGGGCCTCGATCGGGTTGCCGTGCGAGTCCAGCACCGTGTACAGGGTGTCGCCGGGCCGGATGTACTGCAGCCGGAGCCGGGCCTGCCGGGCCACGAAGGCCGGATCCTGCCACTGCTCGCTCTGGTGCTTCAGCTCGGCCAGCTGGGCGTTGAGCTGCTGCTGCTGGCGCGCGGAGGCGGCCACCGAGGCGCGCCGGCTCAGGTAGGTCTGGAACGGCGAGGCCAGCACCACGACCAGGAACAGCGCCATCGCCGCCACCATCATCCGGCGGCCGGTCAGCTTGGGAGCGTGCGCCCAGCCGGGCCGGCGCCGTCCGGCCACCGGCCGTGCCGACGTCCTGGCCGCGGAAGCGCCGGAGACCGGATCACCGGCCACCCGGGGCCGTGCTCGACCGGTCATCGGCTAGCTGCCGGCCCGGTTGTAGCGCGGGAAGGCCGCGGCACCGGCGTAGCGGGCGGCGTCGTCGAGTTCCTCCTCGATCCGCAGCAGCTGGTTGTACTTGGCCACCCGCTCCGAGCGGGCCGGCGCGCCGGTCTTGATCTGGCCGCAGTTGGTGGCCACCGCGAGGTCGGCGATGGTGGTGTCCTCGGTCTCGCCGGAGCGGTGGCTCATCATGCACCGGTAGCCCGAGCGGTGCGCGAGATCGACCGCGTCCAGGGTCTCGGTGAGCGAGCCGATCTGGTTGACCTTGACCAGCAGGGCGTTCGCCGCCCCGCTGGAGATCCCGCGGGCCAGCCGCTCGGGATTGGTCACGAACAGGTCGTCGCCCACGATCTGGATCACGTCGTCGAGCTCGGAGGTCAGCGAGATCCAGCCGTCCCAGTCCTCCTCCGACATCGGGTCCTCGATCGAGACGATCGGGTAGTTGGCGACCAGCTCGGTGTAGTAGGCCACCATCTGCTCAGCCGTCTTCGCGCTGCCCTCGAACTGGTAGGCGCCGTCGGAGTAGAACTCGGTGGCCGCCACGTCCATGGCGAAGACGATGTCGCTGCCCAGCCGCAGGCCGGCCTTGTCCACCGCCTCGGAGATCACGTCCAGGGCGGTCCGGTTGGACTGCAGGCTTGGCGCGAAGCCGCCCTCGTCGCCCAGGCCGGTCGAGAGCCCCTTCGATTTCAGCACGGCCTTCAGGGCGTGATAGACCTCCGCGCCCTGACGCAACGCGTCGGCGAAGGTGGGCGCCCCGATCGGCGCGATCATGAACTCCTGGACGTCGACGTTGGAGTCGGCGTGCGCGCCACCGTTGAGGATGTTGAGCATCGGCACCGGCAGCAGGTGGGCGTTCGGGCCGCCGAGGTAGCGGAACAGCGGCAGGCTCGCGGACGCGGCGGCGGCCTTGGCGACCGCCAGCGAGACCCCCAGGATCGCGTTCGCGCCGAACTTCGACTTGTCCGGCGTGCCGTCCAGGTCGATCAGCGCCGCGTCGACCAGCCGCTGCTCGCTCGCCTCGAAGCCGAGCAGCTCGGGGCCGATGTCGTCGAGCACCGCCGCGACCGCCTTGCGCACGCCCTTGCCGCCGTAGCGGGCATCGCCGTCGCGCAGCTCCACCGCCTCGAAGGCACCGGTGGACGCGCCGGACGGCACGGCCGCCCGGGCGAAGGTGCCGTCGTCCAGGGCAACCTCCACCTCGACGGTGGGATTGCCGCGCGAGTCCAGGATTTCCCGGGCGCCTACCGCCTCAATGCTGGCCACAGCTGGTCCTCTCGACGTACTCGGTGCTGCCTTCGACTGCTCCGTCCACCCTATCGGGCGGCCCGGACGATCCGGCGCAGCTACTCGCTCGTCGCGTCTTCCGGCTCGGTGGCGCGCTCGGCGGCCCGGATGGCCTCGCGGTACTCGCGCGCGCTCTGCCGCAGCACCTGCTCGGGGTCGAGGCCGGCATGCACCGCCTCGGCGACGACGGCCAGCAACCGCTCACCGATCCCGTCGCCGGCCGGCAGCTCGACCGTCAGCCCGGCCCGGGTGGAGCGGCCGACCAGCTTGGCGGCCAGCGCCAGCGCCGGCTGGCCCAGTGCGATCCCGTCGGTCACCGACTCGCGCTGCTTCTCCGCTTTCTTGATGGCGTCCCAGTTGAGCTGCTGATCGCCGGCCGAGAACTCGCCGTTCCCTTCGAGGGAGTCAGCACCGCGCGGATCGGCGGCCGCGCCAGTCCCGGACGCCTCGAAGACGTGCGGGTGCCGGCGGACCAGCTTGGCGACCAGATCGCCGGCCACGTCGTCGATGCCGAACCGCTGACCGGCGGCGGCCTCCTCGGCCAGCCGCGCGTGGAAGAGCACCTGCAGCAGCAGGTCGCCGAGTTCCTCCCGCAGTGCGGCCAGGTCGTGGGTCTCGATGGCGTCGAGGGTCTCGTAGGCCTCCTCGATCAGGTACGGCGCCAGCGACTGGTGGGTCTGCTCGGCGTCCCACGGGCAGCCGCCGGGCAAGCGCAGCCGGTCCATCACCTGCACCGCGCGCAGCAACTGCCCGCCCAGCCCTGTCACGGCATCTGTCACCGCATCTGTCACCGCTTGGTCACTGCTGGGTCGCGTCGCCGGGCAGCGTCTTGTCGAAGGACAGCACGGACGGCAGCTGCTTCTTGCCGAGGTCGACCACGGTGAGGCTGGCCAGGTCCCAACTGCCGTAGCGCGGGTTGATCGAGACCTTGTCCTTGACCTTGGCCAGCGCGTCGTCGACCTGCTTCTGGGTGGTCAGCTTGGCCCGCAGCAGGCTGAGCATCTCGTTGTTGCGCAGCAGCACCGGTTCGAACCGCTCGGTCAGGCCGGCCTGGACCAGCTGCTTGGTGAGCTCGGCCTCGCTGGTGCCGCCCAGCACCGAGGCCTTGCTGGCCTGCAGTTGCGCATCGGTCACCGGCGCGCCGGCCGCGGCCAGCACCAGCGGGAACACCTCGTTGCGCACCAGGTACTGCAGCACGAACTTCTTGGCCGGGGTGCTGTTCGAGCCGTCGCTGGACACGATCGGGCGGGCGTTGGCCGGCAGGTAGCGGGAGAGTTCCTTCTCGGTGATCCGATGGCCGTTGACCACGGCGGCGGCACCGGCCTTGGAGTCGCACCCCACCAGGCCGAGGCTGCCCAGCAGCAGGACCGGCAGCACGGCCAGCGGGCGGAGCTTTCCGAGAAGGGTCACGTCTTCGATCTCCGACTTCGTCGAGGTGGTCGATGCCCGTGCCGGTGGATGCGGCGAGCCCCGCCATTTTCGCACGTCCGCCGATCCGGCCGGCGCCGGTGGCCGATCCGTCCGGTGGCGGGAGTTCCCGAGTCGCCGTCCGCGTGCTAGACCTGCACCGATGGACAGTGACGAGGCATTGCGCTACGCCCTCGGCAAGCCCGGCGCGTGGCCGGACAGCCCGTGGGGCGAGGGGCACGACCTGGCCAAGGTGGGCAGCAAGATCTTCCTGTTCCCCGGCCGGGTGGACGGACGCAGCACCATCACCGTGAAGAACACCGAGGCGGCGGTCGCCGAACTCAAGCAGCGCTATCCCGAACTGGCCGGCCCGGCGCCCTACCTGGACAAGCGGCTGTGGGTGCGGCTGGAGATCGATCGCATACCCGAGGACGAGGTCTGCGAGCTCATCGACGACTCCTACGACCAGGTGGTGGCCAAGCTGCCGAAGAAGGAGCGGCCCGGCTGAGGGTCCGGGGGTCGGCCGGGCCTGCGGAATATCGAGCGGTTGCCGGGACGACCGCTGGGTATTCCGCACGGATCAGGGCGGCTGCCGTCGCTGCGGGTGGACCGTCTCGCCGCGTTCGAGCATGGCGAGGAACTCCGCGATCCGCCGGGTTCGGGTCTCCGGACGCTTGGCCTGGCCGATCCGGTAGGTGATGGCATAGCGGTTCTGCGAGGTCAGCACGTCCCACATCTCGCGGGCCGCCGGGTTGCCGGCCAACGCGTCGGCCAGCTCCGGCGGAACCTCGCCGGCCGCGGCACCGGCGTAGGCGGCTTCCCAGCGACCGTCCGCCTTGGCGGCATCCACCGCCGCCTGCCCGGCGGGCATCAACCGGCCCTCGGCGACCAACCGGGTGATGTGCTCGACGTTGCGCCGCGACCAGGCGCTGCGCGGTCGGCGCGGGGTGAACCGCTGCCGCATGCTGCCCTCGTCCCGGCGGGCCACCTGGCCGTCGATCCAGCCGAAGCAGAGCGCCTCGTCCAGCGCCGCGGCATAGGTCAGTTCGGTGACCTGGCCGCCCTTCTTGCCCAGCACCAGCCAGACCCCGGGCGAGCTGGCGTGGTTGCCGGTCAGCCAGGCACGCCAGGCGACGGCATCGGGTACCAGCAGCTCGGATAGCGCTACGGCCATGCCCACCATCTTGTCCCACGGCGTCCGGCTTGGCCCACGGCAGCCCGGGACGTCAGCGGTCAGTGGCCGCTCGGGAACACCGCGCCCTCCTGGGACGACGCGGACAATGCCTCCGTCAGCAGGGCGACCAGCGCCTCGTGCTGCACGTCGGCCGAGGACCACACCTGCTCGTCCGAGCCGTCCAGCGCCCTGGCGGCCAGGCCGGCCTTGCTGTCGATCAACTCGGCGATCTTGCCGTCGATGGTCCGGGCGGCGATGATGCGCCACGCGGTGACGGGTTCGGTCTGCCCGATGCGGTGGCTGCGGTCGATGGCCTGGGTCTGCTCCGCGTCGGTCCAGGACAGCTCGGCCAGCACGATGTTGGAGGCGACCTGCAGGTTGATGCCCACGCCGGCCGCCGTCAGGGAGCAGACCGCGATGGCGACCTCCGGATCGTTGACGAAGGCGTCGATGTTCTTCTGCCGCGAAACCGGTGTCTGGTCGCCCCGAATCGAGGCGTAGCGGATCCCCTGCCTGGCGAAGGCCTCCTCGGCCACGTCCATGACGTCGACGTGCTTGGCGAAGAAGACCACCTTGCCCGCGCTCCGCGCGAGCTGTGCGGCGTAGTCGGCGGCGGGGCCGGCCTTGGCCTGGCCGATGCGTCGCATCATGCTGAACACGTTCTCGCCGGCCTTCGTCGTGCTCGCGTCCTTCTGCTCCCAGGTGGCCACCTTGCGCACGAGTTCGTGGTCGATGCCGCGGACAGCAGCGTCGGGACCGGAGCGGCGGTTGGCCAGGGCGATCTCGTACCGCGCCACCAGCCGGCGAGCGAGGTCACGCTCGGCCGCCCGCAGCGACCGGCCGACCTTCTCGTCGAGTTCGACGGGCAGGTCGGCGATGCGGCGGGCGGGGATGTCGGCGGCCACGTCCACCTTGCGGCGACGGACGATGCCGAGGTCGATCACGCACTTGCGAGCGGCGGCGTAGAACCCGGGGTCGGTGGGAGCCAGGCCGGTCGCCTCGAGGGAGTTCATCAGCTCGGCGAGCGGCTCGCTCTCGTCGATCCAGCCGAGGAACTGCCAGATGGCCCGGAAGTCCTCGATGTCGTTGATCAGCGGGGTGCCGGTGAGGGCCATCAGCAGCGGGCGCGCGGTGCGGGACCGGATGCGCGCGGAGAGTTCGAGGACGTGCTGGGAGCGTTGGGAGGACTTGTTCTTGATGAAGTGCGCCTCGTCGACGACCATGCCGCGGAACCCGAACTCACCGAACCACCCCACGTGGCGGTCGAGCACCTCGTAGTTGACCACGACGATGTCGGCGAAGCCGTCGACGGTGTCCCCGTTGCCATGGACGGCGGTGGCCGCGCGATTCGGTGTCCACAGGCCAGCCTCGCGCACCCAGTTGGTCTTCACCACGCTCGGGACGACCACCAGCAGCGGGTAGGCGTTGGCCACCTGCGCGGCGAGCAGCGCCTGGGCCGTCTTGCCCAGGCCGGGCTCGTCGGCGAGCAGGAAGGTCCGGTGGCCGGCCGCGGCGGCGGCGATCAGCCGCGCCTGGTGGGGCATCAGTTCCCGGTTCCCCGGCACCCGCAGCCGGGCCGGCGCCGGCAGCGCCATGCACGCCGAGGCCCCGCTGTCGGCACGCTCGAACGCGTTGAGGAGGGGGTTGATCAGCTCCCAGCCGGCCAGCCGGTGCGAGCTGACCGTACTCGGCCGGGCTGCGGAGAAGTCGGGGGCGAGGAACGGGTTGGCCAGCTTGCGGGACATGACCGACTGGGGCACCACCCGGCGCTCGGTGCTGGCCGAAGCGGCGGCCGACTCCGCCGGCGCGGCCTGCTCGGGTGCCGGTTCGATGCCCGCCGCCCGCAGCATGTCCCGCTTGAGCAACCTGGCCGCGTCGGAGACGACGGCATCCTCGGCGAGCAGCGCCAGCAGCTTGGCATCGCGTACCGCGGACTTGGCGAGGATCGTCGCGATCCCGTCCAGGCGCTTGAGCTGCTCGGCCCGCTTGGCCTGGCCGAGGTCCTGGCTGCCCTGGACCCGGGCACGTTCCTCGCGTACGAGCAGGGCGACGACCTGGAACTTCGTCCGCACCGCGGGCGTCACCCGGCCCTTCTCCACCGCGGCTTCCACCTCGCGCACCGCGCGGGCGAGCACCGACAGCACGTCTTCGGGCCCGCGGACGCGCCCCGGCTTCGGCGAAGGGGTACGGCGAGCGTCCAACTGCCGCCGGCCTGGTCGAGCCACAAACTCCTCCTCCGAACGCCCGGCTCGGTGGCCGGGCGAGAACTGCGCGCAGCGAACCGCGATCCGGCCCTGAATGGTTCGTCAGCGGAGCCGGGTGGCTGCTCCGAGACGCCGCTGCCCCACCGAACTCCGCGAGATCGACACCGCGGGACCGGATGGGCGCCCGCTGTGGGTGCGCCGGTTGACGGTGGGTCGACGACCGCGCACGGAGGTCATCCCGAACCGAGCCGCGTCCCGCCTTGTCAGGGCGGTACCAACCCATGCTAACGCCGATTCGGTGCCGGGTATGCCGTGCTGTGCTGTGCGGTGCCCGTGTCGTGCAGTGTTTGCCCGGTGGCGTTTCGCGTCCGAAGCGGGCCGATCCGAACCGGCAGCGATGGTCAGCCGGAACGCTTGGTGCGCGCGGTCGCCTGAGCGGTCACCGGGTCCTCGGGCCAGGGGTGCCTGGGATAGCGCGCCCGCAGGTCGGCGCGCACCTGCGGGTAGCCCTGCCGCCAGAACGAGGCCAGGTCGGAGGTGATGGCCACCGGGCGGCCGGCGGGCGAGAGCAGGTGCAGGACGACCGGGGCACGTCCGTCCGCCAGCGCCGGTGCCTGCGTCCATCCGAAGGTCTCCTGCAGTTTGACCGCCACCACCGGCGACTGGGCGCCGTCGTAGCTGACGCGGACCCGGGTTCCGGACGGCACCAGCAGCCGTCCTGGCGCGAGTTCGTCGAGCCGGCTCGCCGCCGGCCAGGGCAGCAGCCGGCGCAGCGCGGTGTGCACGTCGATACGGCGCAGGTCGGCACCGCGCCGCACGGTGCTGATGTCCAACCACTCGTCCAGGCGCTCGAGCAGCGCGGCATCCTCGACGTCGGGCCATGGGTCGCCGAGCACCGCGTGCAGGAAGCCGAGCCGGGCACGAAGCTCGCGGGCGGGATCGGTCCAGTTCAGCGCGGCCAGAGCCCCGCCGCCCTGGGCGCGCAACCCTTCGCGTACCGCTGCCTGGACCCGCAGCGGATCGGGACTGCGCAGCGCAGCGACCGATAGTTCGATCGCACCGAGCCGTTCGACCCGTCGCGCGACGACCGCGCCGCC
Organism: Pseudonocardiales bacterium; assembly: GCA_030840415.1. Classification (GTDB taxonomy): domain Bacteria; phylum Actinomycetota; class Actinomycetes; order Mycobacteriales; family Jatrophihabitantaceae; genus Jatrophihabitans_A. The sequence goes on from JAVEEO010000197.1 coordinate 15,193, forward strand.
GGCCCATTCGACCTCCTCGGACGTGCTGAGCAGGTCGGCGGCCACCGCACGGGCGGTGGCTTCGTCGATCGGCGCCGCGGCCCGCACCCGCGCATCGGCCCGGCCCGGTTGCCGGTCGGCCACGGCGATCGCGAGCCACGGCGTGCCGCGCAGCGGTGAGGATTCCGCCAGTTGCGCGCCGGTGCCGCCGGTCATCCGATAGCCGGCCGTGTCCGCCCCGCGGGCGCGCGCGATGCGATCCGGGTAGGCCAGGCCCACGACGGTTCCCACCGCGAGGTCGTCGGACATCGCGGTGCGCTTCGGCCCGCCGCTGCCGAGCCGGCGCACCTCCTGCCGCCACCGGCGCGCCAGGTCGCGGTTGCGGCCTTCGCGCAGTTCCCGGTAGCGGGCTGGCAGGTCGTCGTCGCGTCCGGTCAGCGAGTCGTCGGACAGCAGCGCCACGACCTCGCGGGCCCGCTCGGCGCCGACCAGGTCCGCGCCGTCGAGGATGGCGCGGGCCAGCCGCGGATGCGCGCCCACCGCCGCCATCCGCCGGCCACGACCGGTGATGCGGCCTTGGGCGTCAGTGGCATCCAGCCGGTGCAGCAACCCGGTCGCGGCGTCGAGGGCGGCGGCCGGCGGCGGGTCGAGCAGGGCCAGGCCCTTGCCGCCGGGTGCGCCCCAGGCGGCGGTGGCGAGCGCGAACCCGGCGAGGTCGGCGGTGGCGATCTCGGGCAGCGCGTGCGCGGCGAGGTGGACGTGGTCCGCGACCGACCAGCAGCGGTACACGCGGCCGGGCGCCTCGCGTCCCGCCCGGCCCGCGCGCTGATCGGCGGACGCCTTCGACACCCGCGTGGTGATCAGCGCACCGAGTCCACGTGCCTGGTCGGTGCGTGGTTCGCGGGCCAGTCCGGCGTCGACCACGGCCCGCACGCCGGGCACGGTCAACGAACTTTCGG
>JAVEEO010000215.1 GCA_030840415.1 Pseudonocardiales bacterium
GCTGACCGTTCGGCCGCTCTACTCCTTTGTAGCCGGCTTGTGGGCCGGTGTAATCGCTCTTTCCCTTGTGAGCAAAAACATTCGACCGGTCGGAGGAGCGCTGGATGGCAGTGATCGAGGCAAGGGCGGCGGCCGTGGCCCAGCTGCGCGAAGACGCCCTGGCCGACCTGCGGGCCGCTCTGCCGGCGGCAAACCTGGTGGCGGCCCAGCGCTGCGCGGTCCGGCTGCTGGCTGCCCTGCCGCACCAGGACCGGCTGGAACGCAACCTGGTTCTGGTTGCCTACGGGGGCGGCAAGGACTCCTCCTACACGCTGGCCTTCGTTCGCACCATGCAGCTGCTGCTGCTGGAGGAGCGCTCGAGTACCTTCCGGCTGCGAGTGGCGACCAATCGACACGCCGGAATGCCTCGGGCCGTGCTAGAGAATATCGATCGGGAATACCGAGCGCTGCAGCTGGCCGCCGATCCGGACTGCGAGTTGCTGCTTATCGACGGCGACGAGGTCAGCGTCTTCGACGTCGACTCACCCCAGCGCGAGGCGGTGGTCAACCGCAACCGGCTCGACATTTTGATGACCGGCCACCGCACCTTCGCCGACGGCCGCCCCACCTTCTGCAACGCCTGCAACCTCAGCGTCGTCAACTCCTTCGGTATCGCTGCCTCCTACGGCGATGGTGCCGACCTGATGATCACCGGCGACTCCCAGCAGGAGCAGCGCCAGTACACGCTCTGGGTGGGACGGCTGGCCCGCCGGCTCAACCCGAGCCGGGTGGCGACCGGTACCGGGCTGGGCCGGTTGCTGTCCACGGTGGACGGCATCTCCCAGGGGTACTTCGCCGACATCCACGGTGCCGACTCCCGCGACGCGATCGCCCAGCGGCGGGTCAGTCACGAGGTACCGGAACGGTTGCGATTCTTCTCCATCTACGATGACACCGAATACGCCTCCGGCGACCACCTCGACCTGCTGACCGGGTTTCTCGGCTTCCGGTTCGACGACATCGCCTTCAGCTTCACCGAGTCGGACTGCGGCAACCCCGCGCTGATGGCCCATCTGCGCGGCCTGAAGTGCGAACGGGTCTATCGGCGCTCCTATGCCGAGGGCATGCAGGAGTACGTCGAGTTCGCGCTGGGCCTGATGCGCAGCAAGGACTTCCCCCCGCACCTGGTCGAGCAGATGCGGGCCCGCTACGCCGGTCCCGGCGCTCTCGAGCAGATGCGGCGCGCGGCCGAGGACTACGCCTGGCAGACCTTCGCCCTCACCGAAGAGCAGCTGGTCTGCATGGCGTACTCGCCCTTCGCCGACCGGGGCGCCGGGCTGGCCCGGTTCCTGGCGCAGGAGCATCCGGCACTGGTCGAACGACTCGGCGCCGTCGAGGCATTGCTGGCCGGCGAGCCGGGCGCTCCCGGCGAACTGGCCGACGAGCTGGAACGGATCAGCGGCCTGCGCCTGGCACAACTGCAGGTGCTCTACCGCAGTTCGCTGCGAGGCGGCAGTGCGGCCGGCGCCATCGACGCGGTGCTGGTCGGTGACCCGCACAAGGCGCTGATCCGGACCCGGTTCAGCGAGCACGGCCCGGACACCGTCGAGCAGATCTCCGGGCGCTAGACCCCGATCCGCTCCGGTTACCCCACCCGATCGGTCCATCAGCCCCGGCCCAGCCGCAGCAATGAAGGGAGCCACCGTGAAGCTGCTCGCCATGGAAGCGGTCCAGAACGCTTCGTACTACCACTCCCGCTACCGCCAGGTCTGCGATCTCGGGGTCGAGCTGTTCGTCCTGAACGGATTGGGCGAGCCGGACTACTGGCCGGCCGATCACTACCGCCTCGCCGGCTCCAAGCACATCCACGACATCGTCGCCGCCGCAAGGGACTGGCATGCCGAACAGCAGTTCGACGGCGTGTTCACCTTTGCCGAACCGGCGGTCGTGACGGCGGCCACGGTCGCCGAGGCGCTCGGCCTGCCGGGGATCGGCGTCGAGGCCGCCCGGACCAGCCGCAACAAGCTGCTGATGCGCCAGGCGCACGAACGCGCCGACGTGCCCCGGCCCAAGTTCCGGTTCGTATCCGACCTCACTGCGGCGTTGGCGGCCGCGGAGGAGTTCGGCTACCCGGTGATCCTCAAGCCCACCCTCGGCGCCGGCAGCTACTACGTGTTCCGGGCAGACAACCCGAAGGCGCTGGCTGAGCGTTTTGCCCAGGCCAGCAAGGGACTGGGGCGGCTGGTCTGGTACCACTCGGAGGCCGCCGGGCTCGACCTCGGCCCCTACGGCCTGCTGGTCGAGTCCTTCCTGGACGGGCCGGAATTCCTGACGGAGGCGCTGGCCTGGGACGGCGAGGTCTACCTGGGCTCGATCGTGGACCGGGTGACGGTGGAGGGCGACACCTTCGACGACGACGTCCACCACGCACCGACCGCACTCGACCCCGACCAACTGGTCGCCGTGCACCAGGCAATCGCCGCCGCCGCGCACGCCCAGGGACTGCACCGCAGTGTCATGCACGCCGAGGTGCGCTTCCACCAGGGCAAGCCGCACCTGCTCGAGATCGCCGCACGCCCCGGCGGTGGCGGCCTGGACTACTTCGCCCAGATCAGCGCCGGCTACTCACCCATCGCCGCCATGGTCGACGTGACCCGCGGGGTGCGTCCGCAGGTCGAGCACTACCGGCCCACCGGGGTGCATACCGCCGGCACCTGCCTGATCAGCGCCCCCGGCCGGATCGCCGAGATCACCGTGCCGACTTCGGTCACCGAATCCGACCGGATCTTCTTCTTCAAGATCACCGCCAAGCCCGGTGACCTGATCCGCAGGCCGCCGGAGGGCAACAACATCTTCGGCTTCCTCTGCACCACCGGACAGTCCTTCGAGGACGCGATGAGTGCGGCCCGCGAACTCGCGGAACAGATCGACGTACGGATGTCTGACCCGGACGAGCCGGCTGAGCTGGCTGAGCTGGCTGGGGTCGGCAGCACTCACAACAACGGCGAGGGGTAGCACATGGAACTGTCCACGATGGTGGCCGAGGCTTCGCGGGACGCCGAGGCAGACGGCCGGCCGCTGCGAGGCGGCAGCGTCGCCTGGGCCGGCCAACCCGGCTTCCCGCCCGCGACCATTTTTCCGTTCACGCCGCCGGAGCGGATCGGCATCCGGAACCTGCTCGAGTTCCAGGCACTGATGTACCGGCCGCTGTACTGGCTGGGCCGAAACGGCAAACCGGAGGTCGATCCCGACCTCAGCCTGGCCGAGCTTCCGGAGTGGAGCGCCGACGGCCGGACCGTCACGGTCCGGCTCAAGCCCTGGAAGTGGTCCAACGGTGAGCCGATCTGCGCCGACAACGTGATGTTCTGGGTCAACATGATGGTGGTCAAGGGCCCACGGTACGGCAAGTACGTCCCCGGCTACTTCCCGGACAACCTCGTCTCCTACGACAAGGTCGACCACGACACGGTCCGCTTCGTCTTCGACCGCGCGTATTCGCGCACCTGGGTCCTGATGAACCAACTCACCCTGATCACTCCGATGCCCAGGGCGTGGGACCGCACCGCCGTCGACACTCCCGCCAATGCCTCGGCAGAGCTTGCCGACATCCCAGCTGTCTATGACTACCTCGTCTCCGAGAACGGCGAATGGACCTCCGAGGACAACGAGTTCCGGTCCGGGTGGCCGAGCAGCCCGGTCTGGAGCGTGGTCAACGGTCCCTGGCGGTTGGCGACGTTCTCCTCCGACGGGGCGGTGAGCTTCGTGCCGAACGAGCACTACTCCGGGCCCAACAAGCCCTATCTGGACGAGTTCCGGCAGGTGCCGGTCTACTCCGAGGAGGAACTGCTCAAGCAGTTGCAGGCCGGCCCGGACGCTCCGGACGGCATTCAGGTCGGCTTCCTGCCGTTCGGGCTCGACGTCAACCTGGCCGACGGCGGCACCAATCCGTTGCAGGCGCACTACCGGCTCGTTCCGCAGGACGTCTACTGCGTCCGCTACACGCCGATGAACTTCGCCAACACCTCGGTGGCCGGAAAGATCTTCCGGCAGGCCTACTTCCGCCAGGCGCTGCAATCATGCCTGGACCAGGACGCGGCGATCCGCGACATCTTCTCCGGCTTCGCCCACCGCACCGACGGCCCCGTTCCGGCGCTGCCCGGCGAGCCCCGGTCACCGGCCGGATCGGCCATCCCCTGGCCGTTCGACCTCGACCGGGCCCGCGGCCTACTGGCCGACCACGGCTGGGACGTCAGCAGCACGCCGGCAGTCTGCGTCCGGCCGGGCGAGGGGCCGGGCTGTGCCGGCGCAGGCATCGAGGCCGGCACCCGGCTGTCGTTCAGCGTGCGCTACGTCCTGGGCAAGCCGGCCTTGACCCAGCTGTTGGAGCAACTGAAGGCCGACGCGGCCAAGGCCGGGATCGAGCTGCGCCTGCAACCGGTCTACGGCTCCGTGATGGTGGCCGAGGACCATACCGAGGGCGGCGAGGGACACGTCCGGTGGGAGCTGAACTCCTGGAACGGCGGCTGGGTGTTCTACGGCCATCCGACCGGCGAGATGCTGTTCAAGACCGGCGCCGGCAGCAACTGGGCCGAGTACAGCGATCCGAGGGCCGACGAGCTGATCGAGCGCACCGTGCTGAGCGATGACCCCAGTGCGCTGGCCGAGTACCACGCCTACCTCGCCGAGCAGGTACCCGCACTTTGGACGCCGGGCTTCCCGCTTCGGCTGCTGGAGATTGCCAAGAACCTGCGAGGCATCGAACCCATCAACCCGTACGGGATGATCAATCCGGAGAACTGGTATTACGTGAACGAGAGCATCGACGCAAGCACCGGCGAGACCGACGGCACGGTGGCCGCCCGATGAGCACAAGGGTCGCGACCGCGCGCCGGTACCTGATGTGCCCGCCCAGCTACTTCGACGTCGTGTACAGCATCAATCCGTGGATGGATCCGAGCAAGCCGGTGGACCAGCGACTGGCCTACCTGCAGTGGCAGCGGATCTACGACGTGTTCGTGGAGCTGGGCCACCAGGTCGAGCTGATCGCGCCGCTGCCGGGCCTGCCCGACATGGTCTACGCAGCCAATGGGGCGACGGTGCTGGACGGCCGGGTACTGGTCGCCCGGTTCCGGCACCAGGAGCGGGTGGCCGAGGCGCCGGCCTACCTCGACTGGTTCGGCGCACGCCGCTTCGAGGTCCGGCAGGCCGACTACGTCAACGAGGGCCAGGGCGATTTCCTCGCCGTGGGCGGGCTGTTGCTGGCCGGCCGCGGTTTTCGCAGTGAGCAGGCCTCGCACGCCGAGACCGAGACGTTCTTCTCGCGGACGGTGATCGGGCTGAACCTGGTTCAGGCCGACTATTACCACCTGGACACCGCACTGGCGGTGTTGGACGAGCGCACGATCATGTACTACCCCGCCGCCTTCGCCCCGCAGAGCCAGCAGATCCTGCGCAAGCTCTATCCGGACGCCATCCTGGCCGATGCCCAGGACGCCGCTGCCTTCGGCCTGAACGCCGTCTCCGACGGCCGCCACGTGGTACTGCCCGCCGGCGCGACGAACCTGGCCGCCCAGCTGCGCGAGCACGGGTTCGAACCGATTCCCGCTGACGTCTCCGAACTGCTCCGCGGCGGCGGCGGCGTCAAGTGCTGCACCCTGGAGCTGGGATCGGCCGGCGGAACCACGGCGAACCCGAAGGGTGCCGCGTAAGCATGGCGGCCGAGCCGACCGGACTGCTCCAGCCACGGCCGACCGTCCTGCCACCCCGTCCCGGCCCGGGTGGGCTGTCCATCGTGGTCACCACCGTGGTGTCGGACTCGCACACCTGGAACCTGGTGTTCCTGCAACTTGCCCTGGAGGAGCTGGGACACCAGGTACGCAACCTTGGGCCGTGCGTGCCGGCCGCGGAGGTGATCGCGCAATGCCTGCGATCCCGGCCGGACCTGCTGGTGGTCAGCACCGTCAACGGGCACGGCATGCGCGACGGCACCCAGTTGATCGGCCTGATCAGGAAGTGCCCGGAACTTGCCGATCTGCCGGTGGTCATCGGGGGGAAGCTCGGCATCGCGGGACCGGCCGGACTCGCCAGCAGTGCCCGGCTGCGCTCGGCCGGCTTCGACGCGGTGTACGAGGACGGCGCCGGGGCCGCCGCCCTGCGCTCGCTGCCGGTGCTGGTCCGGGCCGGGCGGCAGCTGTGACCGTCGCGATCTCGACCCGGTCCTTCGGTGATGTGGTCGCCGACGCACACCGGGCCGGCCGGCTCGTCGTCCAGCCCCGGATGGGAATGAGCAGCCCGGTTGCCATGCGGCAGGGACTGCTGGCCACCAGGGGCGCGGCCGCCACCACGGTCGGCACCATCACGCTGGACAGCTACACCCGGATCGGTGCCAGCGCCGAGGCTGCCGAGGCCGTGGCGCTGGGCATGGAGTTGAACGGCTACCCACTGGTCGCACACGATCTGGCGACCACCGCGAGCGTGCTGGCCGGCGTGCTCAGCGAGGATTTCCCGGTCCAGATCCGGCACGGTTCACCGTGCCCGGAACCGATCGTGGCCGCCCTGATCGCGGCCGGCCTGCACGCCACCGAGGGCGGCCCGGTCTCCTACTGCCTGCCCTACAGCCGGCTGCCGCTGGAGACCGCGACCGCCAACTGGGCCCGCAGCTGCGATCTGCTGGCCGGAGTGCGCGCCACCGGTGTCGAGCCGCACCTGGAGAGCTTCGGCGGCTGCATGCTGGGGCAACTTTGCCCGCCCGGGCTGCTGGTCGCGCTGAGCGTCCTGGAATGCCTGTTCTTCGGCCAGCACGGCGTGCGCAGCGTCTCGCTCAGCTATGCGCAGCAGACCAATGCCGAGCAGGACCGGGAAGCGGTGGCCGCGCTGCGCCGGCTGGCCGGCGAGCTGCTGCCCGATGCCGACTGGCACATCGTGCTGTACGCCTACATGGGGGTCTACCCGCGCACCGTGGCCGGAGCCGACGGGTTGCTCTCCCAGGCGGCCCGGCTGGCGGTGCGGACCGGAGCGGCTCGGCTGATCGTCAAGACTCCCGCCGAGGCCTACCGGATCCCCTCGATCGCCGAGAACGTGGCCGCCCTGGAACTGGCTGCGGCAGCCGCTGACAGCGAGTTGCTGGCATCGCAACCCGGCTTGCCCGCCGACACCGGCATCTACGCCGAGGCGCGGGCACTCATCGACGCGGTGCGCAACCTCGACGCCGACCTCGGCCGCGCGCTGATCAAGGCCTTCCGGCACGGCTACCTCGACGTTCCGTACTGCCTGCATCCGGACAACGCCGGCCGCTCGCGCAGCTACCTCGACCGGTCCGGCTGGCTGCACTGGTCCCGGACCGGCTCGATGCCGATCGCCGAGACGCTGCGGCCGGTCTCGAGGGTCGAACTCACCGCCGCCGGGCTCCTGGACGCGCTGTCCTTCGTCGAACGCAGGTTCGACGAGGCCGGCCGGACCGAGCTCCCGCTGCCACCAGGCGCTCCCCCGGACGCCCTGGAAGAACCGAAGGAAACCTGGAGAAGCACGCCGATGTCACAGCTGTCCGTCGTTCCGACCACCGAATCCGCAACGCCGCCGGGCACCCGCCAGCATCTGGCCTCGCCGACGACCGCGGCGGTGCTGACCATCCAGTCCCGGATGCTCGCCGCGGCCCGGACCTTTCTCAGCCAGCACGGCTTCACCGAGGTCCTGCTGCCCATCGTGGGACCGGTGACCGATCCGGGAGCCCGGGGCGCCAAGCAGGTCGACATCGACTACTACGGCCACCGCTACAAGCTCATGACCAGCGCGATCCTGTACAAGCAGGCGTCGCTGACGATGTTCGACAAGATCTACTGCATCGCGCCGAACGTCCGGCTGGAACCGCTGGACACCACGGTGACCAGCCGGCACCTGGCCGAGTTCCACCAGATCGACGTGGAGATGGCGGGCGCCTCGCGGGACCAGGCGATGCGACTGATCGAGGACCTGCTCGGTTACCTGGTGGGCAAGGTGCTGGCCGAACTGCCGGCCGAGTTCGAGCGGCTCGGCCGCGACGTCGCCGCGCTGGGCGAACTGACGGCCGGGCCGTTCGGCCGACGCAGCCACAGCGACGCGGTGACGACCTTGCGCGAGCTGGGCCATCCGCAGAATCCGGATGCCGAGATCGACTGGGCCGGCGAGGCGAAACTGTCCGGCCTGGAGAGCCGGCCGTTCTTCCTCACCGACTACCCGAAGGGCTCGCGGGGCTTCTACGACCGGGAGGATCCGCATCGACCGGGTTACCTGCGCAACTTCGACCTGATCGCAGCCGAGGGCTACGGAGAGCTGTGCAGTGGCAGCGAGCGCGAGCACGACTATGCCGCGATCATCGCCCGGATGCGCGAGACCGGGGAAAACCCGGCGAAGTACGGCTGGTACCTGGACATGGTCCGCGACGGCATCCCGGCCAGCGCCGGCTTCGGCATCGGGGTGGAACGGCTGACCCGCTACGTCGCCGGCCTGGATTCGGTCTGGCAGGCCAGCGCGTTTCCGAAGGTTCCCGGTGTGGTGTCGCCATGAGCCCGCTGCGGGCCAGCGCCTTTCCCGAGGCCGCCGTCCGCGATCGCGCCCGGCTCGGTGCCGCGGCGGCGTTCGCCGACTCCGGGGAGTACGGGCGCGCGCTGTTCGGCGCCGGGCCGGGTGACCGCAACGCCGACTGGCTGGAGGAGTTGCGCCTGGTGCCACCGGTGTTCGTGCCGCACCGGCTGGCCAAGCTGATCGAACTGGGTCGGGAGCCCACCTTCGGCGACGTGGACCTGGGCACCACCATCGGCGGCCTGCGCTCGCCGCTGCCGCTGTACCTGTCCGCGTTCGGCTCCACCCGGGTGGCCAGCGTCGACCTGGGGCTGGCCACCAGCCGGCAGGCCGGCTGGCTGGGCATTCCGATGGTGGTGGGCGAGAACGTGCTGCGGGTGAACGGGTTCGGCCGCACCGACGACGTCGACGCCGAGGGGTCGATGCTGGCCCGGATCGCCGCTTATGCCGAGGGCGTCCTGGACGGTTACGGCGGGGTGGTGGTCCAGCAAAGCACCGAGGACGCCGACGCCGAGGTGTGGAACATGGTCTACAGCGACCCGAGCGCGCACCGACTGCTGGAGTCCGGCCGGCTGGCCTTCGAGCTGAAGGTGGGTCAGGGCGCCAAGCCGGGCCTGGGCGGGATGACCCTGCTCGACCCGGTATCGGCGGCCCGGCTGGCCGATTCGTTCACGATGGTGTCGGTCGACGCGGGCGCTGCCGGCGCCGCGGCGCCGGCCGACCATGACGGTCCGGACAGCGCCGATCTTGCCCGGACGGTGCTGCGCTGCTGCAGCCCGGGCACCTTCACCGAAGAGATCCTGCGCCAGCAGATCCGCCTGATGCGCAACAACTTCCCGCGGGCCAGGATCTGGGTGAAGCTGCCGCCGGCCCGTGACGTGCGGGCCGCGGCGGTGCTCGCCTGGCAGGCAGGTGCCGACGCGGTGACGGTGGACGGCGCCGAGGGCGGCACCGGCTGGGCACCGACCGCCTTCCTGCAGCATGTCGGGCTGCCGCTGGGTGAATGCCTGCGCCGGATCGGAGCGCCGGCGGGCTGCCTGCTGGTCTCGGGACGGATGTGGGAGGGCAGCCGGGTCGCCAAGAGCCTGGCG
>JAVEEO010000260.1 GCA_030840415.1 Pseudonocardiales bacterium
GGCCAGGCGATGTCCGGCGGCGACCTCACCGAGGAGGAGCACGAGGTCACCCTGCACGCCGAGCAGCCGGTGGTGGAGAAGGAAACCGTTCCGGTGGAGCGGGTCCGGCTGGCCACCGAGACGGTCACCGGTGAAGAGACGGTGACCGAGCAGGTGCGCAAGGAGCAGATCGACGAGCCGCAGACCGACGTTCGCGGCGACCAGCGCTAGTACCGGCTGGTCGCGGGTGGGCCGGTGGCCGGGGGGCCGGCCCACCCGGCGCAAGCGTTTCGGCAGTGCCCGCCCGGGTTCGTGCCGGGCGTTACGACGGCGCTGAAGTAGCGGCGCGGGTCCAACTCCGATAGACAGGTAAGGCACGCTCCGGGCCTTGAACAAGCAGGGAGCAGCGTTGAGACACCAGCGTCTCGGGGTGTCGTCGCCGGCATCGCGCCTGTACGTCGGCGGTTGGACCGCGCGAGTCCCCAGGGATTCGCGACGGACGGGCGGCGGTCCCGGCCGGGCCGGTTTCACCGGTCGCGGTTGGGCTCGCCGCCCGCCCGGAAACCTCTGCCGCGGACCGTCCCCGGGCGCAACCGGCGGGATAGCCCGGTCTCCCGCTACGAGCGTCGGCGTCGGCGCAGGGCGGTCATCGCCGCCAGCAGGCCACCGGCACCGGCCGCCAGCAGGCCGTGATGGTGCGAGGCCCACAGCTGCGGATCGTCGCGGTGCGAGGTGTCGTCGAAGTCGCCGTGCGCGCCGAAGTCATGCCCGTCCGCACCGTCTGCCGGATCCCACAGATTGACCGGGGCATCCGGGTCCCGCGGCCGTTCGGTCTGCTGGGACTTGAACCCGGTCCGCGCCAGGTAGCGGTCCAGCAGGCCCGGTACCAGCGCGTTCGCCGCCAGCGTGCCGACGGTCGAGGAGCCCACCCAGTACTCGCGCCGGCCGGGATGGTCGGCGGCGAAGAGCACCGCGCGAGCGGCGAACTCCGGCTGGTAGATCGGCGGCACCGGCTGGGCGTGGTGCGGCAGCCGGGACAGCACCCAGTCGAACTGCGGCGTGTTGACCGCCGGCATCTGCACCATCGTGACCTTGACGTTGCTCTTGTCGTGCAGCAGCTCGCAGCGCAGCGCCTCGTGGAAGCCCTGGATGGCGTGCTTGGCCCCGCAATAGGCGGACTGCAGCGGAATCCCCCGGTAGGCCAAGGCAGAACCGACCTGGACGAGGGTGCCGCGGTTGCGCGGCTTCATGTAGCGCAGGGCGGCCATGGTGGCATAGACGTAGCCGAGATAGCTCACCTCGGTCACCCGGCGGAACTCCGCCGGATCGATCTGGTCGAACGGCGCGAACACCGAGGTGAACGCCGAGTTGACCCAGACGTCGATCGGGCCGGCCTCGTCCTCGACCCGGGCCGCGGCGGCCACCACCTGCTCGTTGTCGGCCACGTCGGTGGGGATCACCAGCGCCCGGGCGCCGGCCCGCTCGACCTCGGCCGCCACGCCGGCCAGGCCCTTCTCCCCGCGCGCGAGCAGCGCCACGGTACCGCCGCGGGCCGCGAACGCCACGGCGCTGGCTCGGCCGATGCCACCGCTGGCTCCGGTGACGACGATGGTCCGGGACGGTGTCGGCTGGCTCATCCGGTCGAGTCTGCCCGGAACGCGGCCCGGCCCGCAAATGCCGGCGGTCCGGCTCACTGCCCGAGCATGCCGCGCAGGGTGAGGGCATTGCGGACGGCATGGCCGCCCCCGTCGTTGTTGAAGTACACGTAGACCTCGTGGCCACCCGCCTCCCACTCGCGGATCCGCTGGGCCCACCAGCCGAGATCGGCTTCGGAATAGCTGCCGCCGTACAGCGTCCGGGTGTCGGGGCCGTGCATCCGGACGTAGACGACCTCGGCGGTGGCCCGCAGCACGCAGGGCAGATTGGCGCCGCTCATCACGCAGTAGGCCGCCCCGTGCCGTTCCAGGATGGCCAGGACCGACTCGTCCAGCCAGCTGGGGTGCCGGAACTCGACCGCGACCCGCAGCCAGCCCGGCAGCCGGGCCAGGAAGTACTCCAGCCGGGCGTCGTCGCGGGTGTGGCCGGGAGCCAGTTGCACCAGCAGGACGCCGCGCCGGGGGCCCAGCTCGTGCCAGCAGGCCGCCATCCGCTCCACCCAGGCCTCCGGCGCGTACAGCCGCTTGGCATGGGTCAGGCCCCGGGATGCCTTCACCGACAGTTGGAATCCCTCGGGCAGCCGGGCCCGCCAGTTCGCGAAGGTCCGGTTGGCCGGCCAGCGGTAGAAGCTGGCGTTGAGCTCGGCGGTGCGGAACTGCCCGGTGTAGAAACCCAGTCGCGCATTGGGCGACGTTCCGGGCGGGTAGAGCACGCCGTCCCAGTGCGGGTAACTCCAGCCGGAGGTACCGATCTGCACGCCCACCCGCTTCTCTCCAGCCCGTTGCCACACACTGCGATCGGACTGCTCGTCCGACCGTCCGCACTTCGATTCTTGCCGATCGCCACTCGTGCTCGGCGACCGGTCGCAGCCGTCGGACCGGACCGCTGCCCCTGTAGGCTGGGCCGCATGACCCGCGAGCCGCAGCTGCCCGAGCTGCGACTTCCGCTGGATCACACGGTGTTCCGCTGTACCGAGTTCCGGGTCGAGGACTCCTCGGGCGAGGTGGCGTTGGGCTACCAGCTGTCCGGTGGCAGCGGTCCGGCCATCGACTTCACCGAGGTCCTGCGGTTCCCGGCCGGCTCCGCAGAGCTCAGCGGTGAGCGGCGCGAGGCGTTCCTGGCGATCCTGCGGTTGCTGCACGCGGTTGCCGGCGTCAGCTACTTCAAGGCCGCCGCGCCGCCGACGGTGGAGCTCGGGGTCCATTTGTTCACCGCCGCCGAGCTGGACTACGTGAGCGCGGTCTACCGGCACGGCCTGCGCGAGTTCGCCTACCGCAACGACCTGCCGGCGGTGCTCGAAACCCGGTTCACCGCCGGCGCTGCGGAGCCGGCGCCGGCCGCCGATGCGCCCGACGCCTCGTGGTTCTCGATCGACGCGCCGCCGCTGGTGCCCTGCGGCGGCGGCAAGGACTCGATCGTCAGCACCGAGGCGATGATCCGGGCAGGGCGCAATCCCGTTGCGTTCGCGGTGAATCCGAACCACATCATCACCGGCGTCGTCGAGGCCGCCGGGCTCGAGCTGATCTCGGTGACCCGCACGCTGGACCGGCGGCTGTTCCAGCTGAACCGCCAGGGCGCCTACAACGGCCATGTCCCGGTGACAGCGGTAAATTCGCTGCTCGCGGTGGCCACCAGCATCCGGCACGGCCTCGGCCCGGTGGTGATGTCGAACGAATCCTCGGCCTCGTCGCCCAACCTGTACTGGCAGGGTGAGCCGGTCAACCACCAGTGGTCCAAGGGCGCCGCAGCCGAGCAGGCCCTGCAGGCCGCCCTGCACAGCCGGCTCGGGGTGACCGGGCTGTACTTCTCGTTGCTGCGACACCTCAACGAGCTGCAGATCGCCCGGCTGTTCACCGCCACCACTGCCTACGACGGCGTTCTGACCAGTTGCAACAACGCCTACACCATTGACCGGCCGGCCACCGAGCGCTGGTGCGGGCACTGCCCGAAGTGCCGTTTCGTGTTCCTGGCGCTGGCCCCGTTCGCCGAGGTCGACCGGCTGGTCGCGATCTTCGGCGCCGACCTGCTGCGCGACGAGTCGCAGCTGCCCGGCTACCGCGAACTGCTGGGCATCGGCAGCTTCAAGCCGTTCGAGTGTGTCGGCGAGATCCCCGAGTCGCGGGCCGCGGTGGTCAGGCTCGGCGAGCTCGCCGGCTGGCGGGATGCCGTGGTGGTCGGTGAATTGCTGGCGGACGTGGCAGCCTCGCCGGCCACGCCGTCCCTGACCTGGTCGCAGGTGCTGGACCGGCACGCGGCCAGCTACGCCCCGGACAGCTTCGTCCGGTCCCTGGACCTGCTCACCGGCTCGGCCGCTGCCCGGTCCGGCCAGCCCTGACGGTTCGGTCCCAGCCAGTCGCCACTATGCGGTTCCGATGCGGTTCATTGCGATGCGGTAAGGGCGATGGCCTCGGCGAACACCCGCGAGCGGTGCTCGAAGTTGTCGAAGTGCCCGTAGCTCGGCGCCGCCGGTGACAGCAGTACCACGCCGCCTGCCGGGGTGTGCCGGCGCGCCAGCCGCACCGCGTCGGTCAGGTCGTCGGCGCTCAGCGGCACCAGGGACGGCACGTCCCGCAATGCGTGCAGGATCCGCGGGCCGCTGTCGGGAATCGCGATGACGGTGGCGGCAATGTCGTGCGCCAGCAGGAAGTCCCGCAGCGGGCCGTAGTCCAGCCCCCGGTCCTGGCCGCCGAGGATCACCGTCAGCGGCCGGTCGAGGTAGGCCTCGATGGCGTGGATGGCCGACTCCGGGATCGTCGAGATCGAGTCGTCGACGAAGGTGATGCCGGACGGGTCCTCGAACGGGGTGAGCCGGTGCGCCAGCGGCTGGAAGCCGGCCAGCCCCTCGGCCAACTGATCGCGCAGGGCCAGGCAGTCGACGCCGACCGCCTGCAACGCCCCGAGCGCGACGCACAGGTTGCTGGCGTTGTGCCGGCCCACCAGGGGCAGTCTGGAACGGGGGAAGAGCGGCTCGGCGCCCCGGTAGAACCACGGCTCGCCGTCCGGGCCACTCGCCACGTGAAAGCCGTCCGGGCCGCCGGCCGGCAGCAGCGGCAGGTCCGGGCCGAAGGCGGCCAGCTCGGCGACCAGCCGCTGGTCGAGGGCGTTGTACACCACTCGCTCGGGACCGCGCGCGATGAGATTGAGCTTGTCCCGGTAGTACTCCCGCTCACCGCCGCTCCAGTCCAGGTGCTCGGGGTACAGCGAGGTGAGTACCGCGGTGCGCGGCGAGTCGTCGAGATCGGCGCACTGGTACATCGACAGTTCCAACACGTAGAGCTCGGCGGTCGGCAGCGCCAGCGCCGCCGTGCCGATGTTGCCGCCGAGCACGTTGGGCCGGCCGACTGCCGTCAGCAGGTGGGAGATCAGCGTCGAGGTGGTGCTCTTTCCCTTGCTGCCGGTCACCCCGATCGTGCGCGCGGCATGCTCGGCCATCCACAGTGCGGTGCCACCGGTGACCCGCACCCCGGCGGCTCGCGCCTCGATCAGCCACGGATGGGTCTGCGCCACCCCCGGCGAGCGCACCAGCACCTGCGCGCGCAGGATCGCCGCGTGCGCCTGCGCGCCGCTGAGCACCGGTACCGATCCGGCCAGCTCGCTCCAGCCGGCTGTGGCCTTCGCCGGTTGCTGGTGGTCCTGCACCACGATCAGTTCGGCCGGCGCCAGCGGCGTGATCGCCTTGACAGCGGCGACTGCCTCGCGGCCGGTCCCCCACACCACGACCCGGCGGCCGTGCAGTTCGGTCAGCTTCACCCGGCTCCCGCTTCCATCGCCTGAGCCGTACTGTAGTTCAGCCGCGCCGGGTGACCGGTCGCCGGTCAGGACAGCGGCGGCACCGCCAGCCGGGCCAGTTCCAGTGCCTGCTGGTCGAACCAGGCGCCGGCTGCCGGATCGGTGATACCGCCCCACTCCGGATCGACGGTGCTGCCGGCGACTCCCCGGTTGCACTGGCCGTCGGACTGTCCCGGCGTCTTCACCCAGAGGTGGGCGTCCAGCAGCGGGAAGGCCGTCGGCTGCGGGCTGGCCTGCGGACGGGCGCCGAGCCCACGACCGGGCGGGTTGCACCAGGTCTGCGGGTCGGGATAGCTCGCGGTCGGCGCCCACGGCCCGCGACCGTTGCGGCTGGTGTCGATCACGAAGTGCGCGGTCGGGGTGGTGCCGCCCAGGATGCTCGCGTACCGCGAGTTGATGCCCGCGGTGTTCAGCGCCGGGTCGGTGGCGGTGTCACTCCACTGGCCGTTGGGGTCCAGCGCCACGCCGGTCCAGTTGTTGGCCGGGCCGCCGCTCCAGTACTGGTTGCCGCAGTTGCCGAAGTCCCCGGGACTGACGGTGCTGGTGTAGGCGATGCACTCGGAGATCCAGTTGCCGTACTGCTCGGAGTTCGGTGTGTACTGGTAGTTCGAGACGTTCAGCGAGAAGCCCTGGACGTCGGTGACGCCGGCCTGCTCGAGCCGATCGGCGATGTCGCCCACGTTGTGCCAGGCGCTGTTGCCGGCATCGAGGTACACCAGCGCCCGGGGGTCGGCCCGCCTGATCGCGGTGCCGGCATAGCGGATGTCGGCGATCCGGCCGGCGGTCAGGGCCGCGACGTCCTGGCCCGGGTAGGCGGCCGGGCAGTCGCTGGGCAGGTTGGCCAGCCCGTCGGGCTCGACGATGACGATCACCCGCTGGTCCTTGGCCAGTCCGGCGGCGAAGCCGTCCACCCAGGCCCGGTACGCGGCATCGCTGCCGGCGCCGCCGGAGGAGTACTGCGAGCAGTCCCGGCCGGGAACGTCGTAGATCACCATCGTGGCAACGGTCTTCTTGCCGGCGGCCTGCTGGGCCACCTGGCGGGCCTGCTGCTCGACCTGCCGCGGGGTGCCGCCGGTGAACCAGACCGCCTGCGGCGTCTGCACCTCCGCACGGATCAGCGCGGCGGCGGCCTTGTCCCCCGCGCTGGTCAGTTCGGCGATCTGGCGGACCGCATCGTGGGCCGGCGCCGGCAGGTAGAACTCGGTGCCCGCTGGCAGCGGGTGCGGCTCGCCGGCCGAGGCGGCCGGCACGGCAGCCAGCTGGCCGCCGATCGCGAGGGCAGCGGTGACCAGCAGGGCACAACCGCCGCGGCGGACGGGGTGGATCATCTGGGCTCCTTGGTTGACCGTCGGCGTCGACCGGATCCGGAGCGCGGGAGGCACGAGGTTTCTGGACAGCATGAGAGCGCTCTCATAGGACGACCAATTCAGGATGGAGGCCCGAAACGGAAAATGCAACCCCTGCGGTAGCCGGCGTTCGACCGGGTCCCGGACTGCCGGTCAGCCGGTTCGAGGAGTCGGGTCGAAGCGGCGCAGGCGCAGGCTGTTGCTGACCACGAACACCGAGCTGGCCGCCATCGCGGCGCCGGCGATGACCGGGTTCAGCAGGCCCGAGGCGGCCAGCGGCAGCGCCGCGACGTTGTAGCCGAAGGCCCAGAACAGATTGGCCTTGATGGTTCGCAGCGTTGCCCGGGACAGCCTGACCGCATCGGCTGCCGCCCGCAGGTCCCCGCGGACCAGGGTCAGGTCCGAGGCCTGGATGGCGACGTCGGCGCCGGTGCCCATGGCCAGGCCCAGGTCGGCGGCGGCCAGCGCGGCGGCGTCGTTGATCCCGTCACCGGCCATCGCGACCTTCCGGCCCTGCCGCTGCAGCTCGCGCACCGCGGCCACCTTGCCGGCCGGCAGCACGTCGGCGATCACCTCGTCGATGCCGACCTCGGCCGCCACCGCCTCGGCGGCCCGGCGGTTGTCACCGGTGAGCAGCACCGGCCTGAGTCCGAGCGCGCGAAGCTCGCGCACCGCGGCGGCCGAGCTGGCCTTGACCATGTCCGCGACGGTGAGCACGCCCCGCACCCGGCCGTCCCAGCCGACCCATACCGGGGTGTGGCCGAGGTGCTGCGCCTGCTCGGCGGCCTCAGCCAGCTCCGCGGCCACGTTCCCCTCGGACGGCCCGTCCGAGGTCGCCGGCCGGTCCTGCCCGGCCTGCTCTGCCTGCTCGACCTGCTCTGCCTGCGCTGCCTGCTCCGCCTGGCCGCCCGCCAACCGGACCTGCTCCTCCAGCCAGGATCTGCGACCGACGACCACGGCGTGACCGTCGACGATCCCGGACACCCCCAGCCCCTCGTGGTTGCCGAAGCCGGACACCGCGGCCAGCGTGCCGGCCCGGTCGCGGGCCTGGTCGGCGACCGCCCGGGCGATCGGGTGTTCCGAGGCCGCCTCCAGCGCTCCGGCCCACCGCAGCAGTTGCTCAGTGCTGACGCCCGGTGCCGGAAACACCCCGGCA